>NZ_CP114285.2:4221213-4522729 GCF_027111255.2 Flavobacterium flavigenum
CGGCTGAACTTTCATGGCACGTTTTATTGCAAAAACGGCACCTTCGTTTCGGGCCCAGCTTCGTCTTGAAATGCCGTTGTTTACATCCCAGAATAGCATTGAAGCTAAACGTTTTGAAGCCTCTGTAGAACCATCAAGAACCATACCAAATCCGCCATTTATAACCTCTCCCCAGCCAACGCCGCCACCGTTATGAATCGATACCCATGTTGCTCCCCTGAAGCTGTCTCCAATTACATTATGAATCGCCATATCGGCCGTAAAACGGGATCCGTCATAAATATTTGAAGTCTCTCTGTATGGCGAATCGGTTCCCGAAACGTCATGATGATCACGGCCTAAAACCACTGCACCAATTTCACCTTTTGCAATTGCCTGATTAAAAGCTTCTGCAATTTTGATTCTACCTTCGGCATCAGCATATAAAATTCGTGCCTGAGAACCTACAACGAGTTTGTTTTCCTGTGCACCTTTGATCCATTTGATGTTATCCTGCATTTGCTGCTGAATTTCATCTGGAGCCGTTTTTGCCATTTCTTCTAAAACCTGCGAAGCGATTGCATCGGTTTTTAATAAATCTTCCCGTTTTCCAGAAGTACAAACCCAGCGGAAAGGTCCAAATCCGTAATCGAAACACATTGGTCCCATAATATCCTGAACATAACTTGGATATTTAAAATCGATATTGTTTTCTGCCATAACATCTGCACCAGCGCGGGAAGCTTCTAATAAAAAGGCATTTCCGTAATCGAAAAAGTACGTTCCTTTTGCTGTATGTTTGTTGATGGCATCCGCATGACGACGCAAACTTTCCTGAACTTTTTCTTTGAATAAATCCGGATTTTCAGCCATCATTTTGTTAGCATCTTCAAATGAAATTCCAACCGGATAATAACCGCCGGCCCATGGATTGTGAAGAGAAGTCTGGTCTGAACCTAAATCAATTTTGATATTTTCCTGATCGAATCGTTCCCAAACGTCAACCACATTTCCTAAATAGGCGATCGAAACTGTTTCTTTTTTGGCTTTCGCCGAAGCTACTCTGGCAACCAATTCTTCAGTTGAGGTCACAACTTCATTTATCCATCCCTGCTCGTGACGGATTTTAGTAATCTTCGGATTTACTTCGGCGCAGACCGTAATACAACCGGCAATATTTCCTGCTTTTGGCTGTGCGCCAGACATTCCGCCAAGACCCGAAGTTACGAATAAACTACCTTCAGGATTTTGTTTTATTTTTCTAAAACCATTCAGAACCGTAATCGTGGTTCCGTGTACAATCCCTTGCGGGCCAATATACATATAACTTCCAGCCGTCATTTGTCCGTATTGCGAAACTCCAAGAGCATTCATTTTTTCCCAATCATCAGGTTTAGAATAATTCGGGATTACCATTCCATTTGTCACAACAACTCTTGGCGCTTCTTTATGCGAAGGAAATAATCCCATTGGATGACCGGAATACATTGTTAAAGTCTGCTCATCTGTCATTTCAGACAAATACTGCATCGTCAGTAAATATTGTGCCCAGTTTTGAAAAACGGCTCCGTTTCCGCCATACGTTATCAATTCATGCGGATGTTGTGCAACAGCATAATCCAAATTGTTCTGAATCATGTGCATAATCGCTTTTGCCTGTAATGATTTTCCCGGATATTCATCAATTGGTCTTGCGTACATTTTATATTCCGGACGAAGACGATACATATAAATACGACCGTAAGTTTCTAATTCTTCTGAAAATTCCGGAAGTAATTCGGTGTGATGTTTTGGATCAAAATAACGCAAAGCATTTTTCAATGCCAGCTTTTTTTCTTCAGCCGAAAGAATTTCTTTTCGTTTCGGAGCATGATTAATAGCCGGATCGTATGCCTGTTTTGGAGGTAATATAGAAGGTATTCCTTGTTGTATTTGTTCTTTGAAAGTCATTTTTTAAGGTACTGAGTTGCTAAGGTATTTTAGTTAAATTAACAACAGATTAATTTTTTGTCCTAATTTTCAAATATGCTGCTCCGTGGAATTTGGAATTTTAAAAAATTGGAATTTATTTTAATTATCTAATTTTCAAATTACCACATTTTCTAATTTAAGAATATACTTCCTCATTTACACAAAACGGCATTTTTTTATTCTCAAAAAGTGCAATTATATTTTGTGCAGCGCAAACTGCCATTCCGTTTCTCGCTTCGTAAGTTGCAGAACCAATATGGGGTAAAACACAACAATTTGGAAGCGACAATAGCGGATTGTCAGATTTCATAGGTTCCGGATTCGTAACGTCAAGTCCTGCTCCCCAAATTATATTATTCGTTAAGGCATTAAACAAATCGTTTTCATTTTGAAATTTCCCTCTCGCTGTATTAATGAAAATCGCATTAGATTTCATCTTAGCAAAAGTGTTTTTATTGAAAAGTTCATTGTTTTCAGCACTGTAATTAGAATGAATGCTTAAAACATCACTTTCGGAAAGTAAAGTTTCAAAATCTACATATTTTGCATCTAATTCTTTTTCAGCTTCTTCATTGTGAGAACGATTATGGTAAATGATATTCATTCCGAATGCGGCTTTACATTTTTTAGCCATTTCAAAACCAATTCTGCCTAAACCGAAAATCCCAAGCGTTTTGCCATAAAGTTCTTGTCCTAAATTGGCTAACGGATCAAAACTTGCCCAGTTATCATTTAGAATTCTTTTGTGATTGAAAAATGATTTCCTGGCCACGCTTTGCATCAATAAAAAAGCAACATCTGAAGTTGCTCTGCTCAAAACATCAGGCGTATTTCCAACAGGAATTTTTCTGCTGTTTGCCGAAGTTATATCAACAGCATCAAATCCAACAGAAAATAAAGCAATACCTTTTAAATTTGGACACTGCTCAAAAAAATCTTCGTCTAAATTATTGGTTCCAACATTCAGCAGCGCATCATGTTCTTGACAGATTTTTATAAACGCTGCTCTTGATAAAACACTTTCTGTTGGATTTATCGTTAAGTTGATGCCTTTTTCCTGAAGCATTTTAATGCCGGTTTCGGGTATATTTTTATTTATAAAAACGTTCATCTTGCGGTCATCTAATTTTTATTTATTCTGCCTGTTTTTTTATCATACCCGTAAGGACAATGACGACAGCCGCTTTTGCAGCAGTAACCACGTTTTAAATGGTGTTTTTCAGTAAAGCACTTATAACCTTCGGGCGTATAGTAAAAATCTTCGCCTTCGATTAATTTATTTTCATTACTTTGCTCTTTCATAAACTATTTTGTGTCAATTGGCGTTTCATTTAAATTGAAAAAACAATTAATCGATTGTGATTTTATTGAAATCGAACAATTTTATAACTACAAATTTATAAATTTTACAGCCAATGTTTCTGATTGTTGCTAAATATTTAATTCCGAAAGGATATCGTGGAATGGCTGTTTTTCCCTTCATTTTAGTCAAATATTATAAAGATCAGGTAAATGCTGTTTTTGTAAATCACGAAAAAATACATTTAAGACAGCAAATAGAAATGTTGATTCTACCTTTTTTTATCTGGTATATTTTAGAATTTTTTATTCGTTTGATTCAATACAAAAACACAGATTTAGCTTATAGGAATATTAGTTTTGAAAGAGAGGCATACGAAAATGAAACTAATTTTAACTATCTGAAAAACCGCTCTTTTTTTCAGTTCTTGCAATACATAAAATTAAATGAACCCCGTTTTTAATCAGCCCATAAATATTGAGTTTTCAAAAGACATCTCTTTGATCATAAAGCGTGAAGATATGATTCATCCTTTTGTATCAGGAAATAAGTTCAGAAAACTGAAATACAATTTGCTTCAGGCGAAAACCGAAAACAAAACGACTTTATTGACTTTTGGCGGTGCTTTTTCAAATCACATTGCAGCGGTGGCTTATGCCGGAAAAGAGCAGGGATTTAAAACAATCGGAGTCATTCGCGGAGACGAACTTGAAGATAAAATTGAAGAAAATCCAACCCTCAAATTCGCTCATGAAAACGGAATGGAATTTGAATTTGTGTCAAGAGAAAATTATCGTTTAAAAAGTGAAGCATCTTATATCGAAAATTTAAAATCGAAATTTGGAGATTTTTATTTGGTTCCCGAAGGCGGTACAAACGAACTGGCCGTGAAAGGCTGTGAAGAGATTTTGACTGATGAGGATTCGGTTTTTGATTATGTTTGCTGCGCAGTTGGAACGGGTGGTACGATTTCCGGATTAATAAATAGCGCGTTGCCCAATCAGAAAATTTTAGGTTTTCCGGCGTTAAAAGGTGATTTTTTAAAAGATGAAATTCGTATTTTTGCAAAAAAAGATAACTGGAATTTAATTTCTGACTATCATTTTGGAGGTTATGGCAAGATAAATTTAGAATTAATTGAATTTATCAATGCTTTTTTTGAAGAAAATAAAGTGCCCTTAGATCCAATTTATACTGGAAAGATGGTTTTTGGCGTTATAGATTTAATCCATAAAAACTATTTTCCTGCACATTCAAAAATTTTACTCATTCATACCGGTGGATTACAGGGAATTAATGGAATGAATTTAAAATTGAAGCAGAAAAAATTACCAATACTCAAAATTGATGCTTAAAAAAATAATTACACTCTTCGTAGTCGCAGTATTGGCAAGCTGTTCTTCCAGCAAGCCTACTATCGCAACCACTAAAAAACAGGCAGCGGCTCAAAGACCCAGAACAGCTTCAACTAAAAAGGGAGTTACTTCCAGACCAACTGCAAAATATCCTTCTACAAATAACACAACTGAGGTTATTCAATCGACTTCAAAAACTGTCGTTACAAGCAGTTTAATAACCGATTATGTTTTGCAATACAAAGATATTGCCATGGGAAACATGAAAACATACGGTATTCCGGCAAGTATTATTCTGGCTCAGGGAATCCTGGAGTCGGGAGCAGGTCGAGGAGATCTGGCGTTATCAGCAAATAATCATTTCGGAATAAAATGCCACAATGACTGGCTTGGGGAAAGTATTCGCCATGACGATGATTCGTCTCAGGAATGTTTTAGAAAATATAAAGAACCATCAGAATCCTACCGGGATCATGCTTTATTTTTGGTTGGTAAAAACCGATATGCCGTTTTGTTTACTTACGAAAAAGACGATTATAAAGCCTGGTCAAAAGGGCTGAGGGCTTGTGGGTATGCGACAGATCCCAATTATCCTGACAAGTTGATTAGTTATATTGAACGTTATAATCTGCATCAGTACGACTGTCAGGTTACAGGGAAAAGCTACACGGCAATTAATAAGTCAGCACCGGTAAAGAGTTCGTCTTCGTCTTCAGTTTCAAATTCAGACGATCCGAGTTTATACGAAGTCCAGAAAGGAGATACTTTGTATTCGATATCCAAAAAATTCAACATATTGGTTGATGATCTGAAACAAAAAAATAATTTGACTGATAATGCACTATCGATAGGGCAAAAGCTCAAAGTGAAATAATTTAATTGTAATTATAATGAAAAAGAAAATCGTAATTGGAGTTTTTATTCTTGCAATAGGAATAATAATTCGATTTTTTTCCGGAGTTTACCAGCATGATGAATTTGGAGAAAATCATTTTTTTATAAAACATAGACCAATTTGGAAATGGTATTTTTACTCTCCTCAGGGAATGTCTGATTTAAAATTTGAAAATCTTTCAAAAGAAAAACAAACCGAACAAAAATATTTTAATGAATATATAAAAGACAGAAGTCTTAGTTTGTAATATTAAAATTTAATAATCTAAGAAGTCTAAAGATCTAATAATCTAAAAAAAATGATTTATAAAAGAAGTAGTCAGCTTTTTGCTGAAGCAGAAAAAGTAATTCCGGGAGGCGTAAATTCACCAGTAAGAGCCTTTAAAGCCGTTGGTGGAACCCCTGTTTTTGTAAAAAGTGCCAAAGGAGCATATTTATATGATGAAGACGGAAATAAATTAATTGATTATATCAACTCCTGGGGACCAATGGTTTTGGGGCACGCTTATCAGCCGGTTGTGGATGCGGTAATCGAAAAAGCTAAACTAGGAACTTCATTTGGAATGCCAACTGAACTGGAAACAGAAATTGCTGCTTTAGCGGTTTCAATGGTTCCGAATATTGATAAAATCCGTTTTGTGAATTCAGGTACAGAAGCTTGTATGAGTGCGATTCGTCTGGCTCGAGGCTTTACAAAGAGAGATAAAATCATCAAATTTGCAGGCTGCTACCATGGTCATTCTGATTCCTTTTTGATTCAGGCAGGCAGCGGAGCCGTAACTTTTGGTTCACCAAACAGTCCCGGAGTTACAGAAGGAACCGCAAAAGATACTTTATTGGCGAAATACAATGATTTAGAGAATGTAAAAACGCTAATTGAAGCTAATAAAAATGAAATTGCAGCGATCATTATTGAACCCGTTGCCGGAAATATGGGCTGTATTCCACCTCAAAAAGGTTTCTTGCAAGGCTTAAGAGAATTGTGCACAGCAAACGGAATTTTACTGATTTTTGATGAGGTAATGACAGGTTTCCGTTTGGCAAAAGGAGGAGTTCAGGAATTGTATAATATCAACGCTGATATTGTGACTTTCGGAAAAGTAATCGGTGGCGGTTTGCCAGTAGGAGCATTTGCAGCACGTGAAGAAATCATGAATTATTTAGCACCGCTCGGACCGGTTTATCAGGCTGGAACATTATCCGGAAATCCGTTGGCAATGGCTGCCGGATTAGCAATGTTACAGGCTTTAAATAATGATTCGTCAATTTTTACCCGTTTAGAAGAAAAAACAGCTTATCTGGAAGCAGGAATTGACAGGGTTTTAAAAGCAAATAATGTTGTTTTCACAATCAACAGAGTTGGCTCTATGATTTCGGTACACTTTGATGTCAATCCGGTTACTGATTTTCAATCAGCTGCAAAAGGAGACAACGAAACGTTTAAGAAATTCTTCCACGGTTTATTGCAGGAAGGGGTTTATATTGCGCCATCGGCATATGAAACCTGGTTTATCACAGATGCTTTGACATATGAAGATTTAGATTTTACGATCAATGCAATTGATAAGGTTTCTAAAACTTTCTGATAAAAAGATTAGGCCTTAAGTGCGAACTGTCTGTACATATCCTTTATTATATTGATAAAAGAACAGATTAGTTATCCCAATTTTAAAAAACAAGCGATTGAGAACATAATTTAGTATTCTCAATCGCTTGTTTACTTATACGGTTTTCATGCAATTAGCAAGGAATTTAGAAGTGGTATGTCTTAAATGACTTGCATCATGTTACTATTTCTGGCGATTGTCAATTTTATCCTTTTAAAATAATAAAGGCTATCTTTTGGACAGCCTTTAAAAACTAATTAAAAATAAAAAAATCAATAAGAATTACAAATCAGGAACTGACTTATAAAAATTCTTATTTTGCTTTCATAAGTACCTGTACATTGTTAGATTTTTTTAAAGAGCTAACGATGAAATCTTTGAGGTCTTTTGCAGTTAGGGTGCTTAAAGTATTTTTTAGAGTTTCTGTATCTTGAGGTTCTTCGTTATTTCGAACATAAGAAGTCAAAACATTCAGCCAGTAATTATTTTGTTTGATTTGTTCCTGATGATTTTTCAGAATAGACTGCTTGATGTCTTCCAGCATATTTGCAGGAATATTTTCAGTCTGAACTCTTGCAAGCTCGGCATGAATAATTTTCACTAAAGCATCTGCTTTATCAGGGTTACAATCGAAATTAATTTCTAAAGAAAATAATGGAGAAGGAGTCTGAGACAAACTGGTTCCAACCTGAACCCCGTAACTACCGCCTTCTTCTTCACGGATAGTTTCTAAATAACGCTTTTTAAGCCATTCAGATAACATATAACTTAAGATTTTGTTCTTTTTATTATACACAACATCTTTATTTTCCAGATGAAGATAAACCGTAGTTTTTGGCGTATCCATCGTTCTTATAATCGTTTTTTCTACTTTTCCGTCTTTCATAAAAAATTTATGATCCACATATTTTTCTGTTTTTTCGTTTGCCGCAATATTTCCTAAATAGGTGTTAATTAAAGGAATGTCTTGCTCTGAAATGTTTCCTATGAATAAAAAGGTAAAATCTCCTGCATTTGAGAAACGTTCTGTGTAGAGTTTTTTAGCTTTATTTAAATCGAGTGCATTGATGAAATCTTGTGTTAATAGCCAGTTACGTTTGCTGTAATTAGTATTTAAATTTGAAATCGTATCATTTAAAGCCTTGTCGTTACTGTTTGGGGCATTATTCAATTTATTTTCATACTGTTCTTTTATTTTATCGAAAGTACTGTTGTCAAATCTCGGATGCTGGAAATACAAGTAAGTAAGCTGTAACAAAGTCGTAAGCGATTCTTTGTTACTGGTTCCGTTAAAGCCTTCATACAAACCACCAATATACGGACTCACAGTGGCAGTTTTACCCGTTAGTTTCTTTTTTAAATCGGTAAATTTGTAATCTCCTAAACCAGAAAATGTCGCCAGGCTGGCTGCAATTTGAGCCGAAGGAAGGTCTTTCCAGTCAGCCAGAGAATTTCCTCCAGCGCTGTAAGCAGTAAACAAAATTTGATCTTTACTCAAATCAGTAGGATAAATAATCACTTTTGCACCGTTTGCCAAAGTGTATTTTTTTGCATTCGTGAAAGCCTTAATATCTTCTGTTTTTACAATTGGTTTTTCTGTCAATTGCTCTTTTACCAGCGAAGCCGTTAATTCTTCTTCTTTGTACGGTTCTAATTTTGTGTTAGAAATAGTTTTGATAGCATTCCAGTATTCATTTGCTTCTGGGAATTTTGTTGCTGCATCTTCCGGAGCAGAAACCGATAACACTAAATTATCTTTTGGATTTAGCGATTTAAAAGCACTATTTACCTCAGCTAAAGTAACATTGTCTAAGAAAGCATTAATCCATTCGTGTTCAGCTTCAACAGAAAAAACCGGATTGGCTTCTAAAAAATATAACTGTAATTGTTCTGCCCAGTAACTGTTCCCAATTTTATCTTTATTTGTTAAACGATTGTCGTAGCTGGTGCGCATTTTAGTTTTCAAACGGTCTAATTCCGTCTGAGTGAACCCATTTTGAATAGCTCTTTCAAATTCTCTGTAGGCTTCGGAAAAAGCTTCTGTGAATTTTCCTTTTTTCGGATTAACGATCAGTGAAAATTTGCTGTCTAATCTCGAAAGATTATCATTTGAAACTCCAAATGCCAAACCTGCTGTTTCATTATTTATGATGTATTCGTTAAAACGAGTATTCATCATCTGCAGTGCCAGATTTTCCTGCATGCTTTTGATCATTTCTGCCTGATCCTGAACTAAAGGTTTCGATTTGTTGTATGAAAGAGAAATTCCAGAACGCTGTAATTCTTTGTCAGTAGCCAAAACGTAACGATTTTCTTTCTGTACCGGAATTGTTTCGTATTCTCTTTTATTGATTTTTTTTGGAGTCGGTATCGAACTGAAAATCTCTTTAACACGTTTTTCAATTAAAGCGACGTCAATATCTCCTACTATTACGACAGCCTGATTTTGAGGCTGGTACCATTTTTTGTAATAATCCCTTAATACCTGATACTTGAAATTATTGATCACATTTAAATCTCCAATTACATTTCGTTTCGCATATTTTGAACCTTCAAATACAACTTTATTAATTTTTTCTCCCGTCCTGTAATCTGCATTTCTTCTGGTACGCCATTCTTCACGAATTACACCTCTTTCTGCATCAATTTCGTTATTGGCAAGCAGGAGAGAACCCGACCAGTCGTGCAGTACGTACATGCAGGAATCTAATAAAGTTTTGTTTCCTGAAGGAACATTGCTGATGTTGTAAACCGTTTCGTCGTAAGCCGTGTAAGCGTTGATATCTTTTCCAAAAGAAACACCTTGTTTTTCTAACATATTGATGATTCCTTTTCCTTTAAAATGCTCAGTTCCGTTAAAAGCCATATGTTCTAAGAAATGTGCTAATCCATCCTGATCATCATTTTCCAGAATAGCTCCAACGTTTTGAACAAAATAGAAATCAGCCCTGTCTTTAGGCCATTCATTGTGCATGATAAAATATTGCATTCCGTTTCGAAGCGTTCCGTGTGCAACTTCTTTTGGCAGCGGAAAAGTAGTTTTAAACTGCGCTGAAACCTGAGATAGCCCCAGAATCAGGAAATACGCCAGAATTAATTTTGTTTTCATTTGATAATTATTGTTCTTTTTTGATTGAATTTTGATTTGAAAAAAGTATAAGAAGTACATGCTGTTGATTTGAAGGTCTCATAAGAAACCTTCAAATAACAGTTTTACTGAACGCAAATTTGTAAAATCTGCGTTTAAATAATTGAGTATTTTAGAAAAATTTACATCCAGTCCGGGCGTGAAGCACCTTTTAAATAGAAATCAAAATACTGCTGCATTTTTTGTGTCCAGTCTTTTTTATTGGCAGCATCTTCTAAAGTATGTCCTTCTTTTTTATAATTAAGCAATAAAGCCGGTTTGCCTAAACGGCGAAGCGCAAAAAACAAAGATTGTCCTTCCTGATAAGGCACTGCTCGGTCATTATCATTGTGAAAAATAAGGATTGGGGTTTTGATGTCTTTAGCCGAAAAAATAGGCGAATTTTTGATGTATCCGTCCAGATTTTCGTGCATTGCACTTCCCATACGATATTGATCGACTTCGTATTTAAACATCGTCGAAATACCATTAGATCGCATCACAGGATAATTGGCAGTAAAGTTGCTTACTCCGGAGCCAACAATTGCACAGCTGAACAAATCTGTTTTTGTAGTTAAGAAAGAAGTTTCATAACCCCCAAAACTATGTCCCTGAATTCCAATTTTGCCTTTCTCGGTAATGCCATTTGAAATTAAATATTCAACGCCACTGATGACGTCATTGTAAACGCTGTTTCCAACATCACCATAAGTGTAATGCACATCTGGCTGAAAAACAATATAACCCTGACTTACGAAAGTTGGAATATCAACATTAGAAGTACTCAATTCAGGTAGATGATACTGATTAAATGCTTCGGTATGTTTTTCATAAAAATGAACAATTACAGGATATGTTTTTTTGCTGTCATAGTTCTCCGGAAGGTATAGGTTTCCCTGGTTTTCTTTTCCGCTAAAACTTTTCCATGTAAGCAATTTTGCAGTTCCCCACGCATAATCTTTCTGCTGTGGATTAATGTCGGTAATTCTTTGCTGTGATTTTAAATTTTCTGTTCCCCACCATAAATCCGGAAAAATAGTATAGCTTTTTTTAGAAAATAAAACACTTGAATTATCTCCTGAAACGGCTTCAATATGTACGGTGTATTCTGAATTAGCAAATAATTTGGTAACAGCGTTCGCATCAACTAATTTGTAAACACCTGTGGATTTATATTTTGTATCGAAACCACTTAAAGTAATGGATTTTCTGTTGTCTAAATTTCCAATAAAACCTTGTTCTCCATATCGCAGTTCAGTTTTGTTATTTCTGCCATACTGCTGTGTTATCGAATATGCCTTTTTTTGATTGGTCAGGTCAATGGCCCACATATCAAACTGATCGTATAAAACGACTGTGTTTCCGTTATTTAACCAGCCTGCGATTCCGTAAGCAGTATTCGCCGATTTCATATCTACGTTATCATCTGAAACTGGAAAAGGAATTTGAGAACTAATATCTTTGAATTGCATAGAATTGCTGTCAAAAACCGTCCATACTTTTTCTTTTTCATCATAAAAAACAGCAAAACTTCCCTGTGAGTTCCAGATTGGAGTTCCAAAAACGCCTGTCAGTACTTTTGTAGATTTTCCTGTTTCGGCATCAACCCAGTAAATATCATTACGTTCGTTAAAAGTCCAGTCCACTTCTACAGTATAAGGTTTCTTATCTATACCAAAAACACCTTTATAGTTACCGGATTCTGATATTGAGACCTGATCAAATTCGCCAGTTGATGCAACTTTAATTACTTTTTTGTTTTGGATATCATATAGAAATTTCTGCTCGCTTGGAAGTGTTTTTGAGTTTCGCAACAATTCTTGTCTGCGCTCCATAGTGCCCTGATCTGATTTCCAGATTTCGACTCCGGATTTTTTTGCTATCTGCTTATTTTCCGGACGCTTATTAGAATTTACTGATAATGTGATAAAACGACTGTTTTCATTCAACCCGTATGCTGTTTTTGAAACCGAATAGCCAGGGTCACTTAATTTAATGTCATCATAATTGAATACGGCTTTTGTTGCGTTATTATTCAGGTTAAAATAATAAACCAGATTAAAATCGGCACTATTATTTCCTTTTAAGGTAAAGGTTCCGCCGTTTTCTTTATCGTTTAATTGAAAATCCCCAAACTCAGAAGCTTTACCGCTGTAGATGGTTTCTTGTTTACCGCCTGGGATTCCATGTTTTAACGATATCTGATCTTTGTCAATCTGGGTATACACAAATGAATTGTTTTTCAAAAAGCGGGATGATTTGATGTTCTTTACAGCAATACTGTCATTGCTTTCTAAATTGTAACAAACCAGACGCTGCAAAAAAAACGGTCCTTTTTCAGCTTCTGGACGAGTATAATATAAGAAATCAGTTCCTTCAAGAGCATTGGTGGAATGCTTGTTTTTCCAAAGTCTTTTTACTCCTGTTTTTAAATTCTGAAGCAATGTACTATCGTTTTTAGTGTACTGTATCCAGTCTTTTTTTCCGATGAATTTCAGATCATTGGTATTATCAAAAACCAAACGTTTTCCTTTTGGAGCCTGTTGAACAATAACCTGCTTTTTGTTTTCTTTTCCTTCATCCTGAAATACGGTATTATAGGATATCCACTTTCCATTATAGGATAAAGATTTACTGTCAATTCTCTCCCATGACTGATAAGCCGATTCGTCAACTGTTTTTTTCTGTGCAAATAAACTATATACACTCAAAGCGAATGTACATAGTAAGAATATTTTTTTCATATAATTAAATTTCAGAATGCGAATTTATTCGTTTTTCAAAGCGTTGATCACTGCTGTAAGTTCATCAATCAATTGTCCCGGATTTCCGGAATAACCTTCAGAAGTAAAACGAATTTTACCATTTTTGATCACTACTTTTCTAGGGATACCGCTTGATTTGAAAATTTTTGCATATTTCGAAAAAGATTCAGTGTTTGTAACACCACCTTTTGGCATTAAATCAAAGTAAGTATCTATTTTGAGTCCTTTTTCTTTTAAATAAGCAACAGCCGCTTTTTTGTATCCTTCATGATTTTCCTGTGTGCTTATAAAGTACACTTCAATCTGTTTGTCTTCTTTGAAGTTGGTAACCAATTGCTGCATCGCCGGAAAAGCCTTTTTACAAGGACCGCACCAGGTTGCCCAAAAATCAATTACGATAATTTTACCGCTATTTAAATCTAATTGTTTTGTTTTTCCGTTAGTTCCCTGAACTTTGATAGCAGGAGCAGGGATATCAATTAAAACGATTTTTTCTTCAGAATTGTTTTCTTTTTTCAATTGCTCTAAATAAGCAGGGAAATCAGTTTCTTTTTTACCTTGTTTTAAAAAGGCTTCTTTCAGTTTAGCAGTCATTCCTTCTGATAAAGTGTTTCTTCTGGCTGCATTTTTTAAGACCTCAATAATCGGTTTATTTAATGCTTCTAAAGCTCTCACATGAATGTCATTGACACCTGCTTTTTCATAACGCATTTCGAATGGCAGTTTTTCGAATGTTTCTAAAACTTCTTTGTACTTTTTAAGCATATCATACATACGGATCTGGATGACCAATTCGGTATTCAGTTGATTTTTTGCATTTTCAGTTGCCTGATTTGGTGACCAGTAAATTCCCTGTATGTAAGACATATCATTTATTTTTTGTTCCATTGATGTGATCATAGGAACAGCTATTGTTTCTAAAACCTCAGGTGTAACGGTTTTTAAATACAAAGCTTTGCCTACATTCTGATGGTAAGCATCTTTCAATGAAGCAAATCTCATAGTTGGAATTAAATCCAGAATACTTTTGTAATCTTTGGCCTGGAAAAAATATTCGAATTTAGTTTTTGCAATATTATCATACAGATACTTCTGTTCAGCCGGCACTTCATCGCTGTATGGAAATTCTGCTAAAAACTTTTCTGCTGCTTTGTTTCTCTCCGTTAAATCAGGGATTCGGCTAAATACCTGGTAGGCTTTGAATCTCAAATAAGTACTTTTTGGAAACTGTTTCTGAATTACATTTTCCAGAGAGTCTGCTTTTGCCGTGTTTTTTAAATCAGACAAATAAATACTGCGAAGTTTAACAAAAACTTCTTCTGGCATTCCTTTAGTATTTTTTGAAAAATCTGCTAAAAGTTTAGGCGCAATTTCGTCAAATTTTTCAGGTTTTTGTTTTTTCAGGATTTTGAAATAGGTATCAAAAAATTCAGGAAATCTGTCCGGATGGTCTTTAACTTCTTTCTTTAACCAATATTCAGTCGCATCTGCATCAATAGAGAAATCTTTGAAATAGCTGTTAAATTCTGAGTTAAAGTCTTTGTTTCTAAAAGTTGCCCAGGCTAAATCTGCACCAGGCATTTTTACTTTAGGTTCCTTAAAAGCAACCAGCATATAACCTTTGTCTTGTCCGGTATCGGTAACAATTCCATTTTCGGCATTACCATAGAATTTGAAAGCCATAAAAGCGCAGTTTTTTGGAACTGTAAAATCGGCGCTGTAAACAGCGCCATTTTTTTTCATTTTAATATCTTCGATTTCCCATTTGTAATCATTGAAAACATAAGCATAGCCGTTGATATTTTTGACGTTTTCTAAAGGCCCTCCTTTTGGATCATACGTCATATTTAAAGTTGATCCGGGAATAGGGATATCTACCATTCCTTGTAATCTGGATGTAACTTCCTGAGCCGTAATTTGTGAGGTAAGTGCGTAAAACGCTAGTACCAAAAACTTGATATTTAATTTTTTTAGCATTGTAATTTGTTTTATTTGCCTAATTCTGGGTTTAAATCGATGTAATTTTGGTTGATTGGGAACACATATCCATCGCTGTTTGGTTCTAAAGTATAAGTTACTCCTTTAAAAACCCTGCTATATGTTTTTTGATAAAGCGGATCAAGGTTTAACCTTCTCTGGTCAAACCAACGGAAGCCTCTTCCTATGAACTCTTTTTGTCTTTCTTCCAAAACAAGGTTTAGGGCTTCAGTACTTGTTGCAGCACTTATCTGATATGCGGAGTTGGCTTTAAATCTTTTTGCCCTAAGAATATTAAGATAATCTATAGCTTTTTGAGTTTGTCCTGCTCTGGCATAACATTCAGCAGCAATTAAATACATCTCTGGGACCGAAACGCCTACGTTAATTCCGTTTGTATTGCTGTAGGTTGCAATTCCAAAACCTCTTCCTGTGTAAGTTGGAGAAACACCAATGTTACCGGGAATTGTGTAATAATCATAACGTAAATCATTAGCTCCAAAACTGCTTAATAAATCATTAGAAAGAGGGGCTCTGTTATAAGCCAGCAGTAATGTTTTAGAAAATATAACTTCAGGATTCTGAATCAAAACCGGATAACTGTAACCAGTGGCAAATGTTTTTAAATCAATCAATCCATTCTGCATTTGTAAAGCTTTTTCAGCATTTTCAAGACTCAATTCATATTGGCCCATGTATAGATACGTTCTTGCCAATAATGCATAGACGGCTTTTTTAGATGGAAGCACATTAAATGGAGGTGTATCCTGAATATCATTTGCCAAAGCACTTTTTAAGTCAGAAATGATTTGATCATAAACTTGTTGAACTGTATTTCTGTCCAATGAAGAAAATAATTCAGGTTTTAATAACAACGGAACTGCTTTTTCTGAATTAGCAGAAGCCGGATCAAACTGAGGGCCATAAGTATTTACTAGCTGTAGATAAGCAAATGCTCTATGAACAAAGGCTTCAGCATAGATTTCTTTTTTCTCGGCATCTGTTCCTTTTTGGCTGCTCATAACGCCATCCAGAAGAACATTACTATAATAAACGGCTTTATATAACCCTATATAGTCTGAATCTCCCTGAGATGGATCGTAGATTTTTTCCTGCCATGTATAACTATTGGCCCAAATTGTA
Source organism: Flavobacterium flavigenum (assembly GCF_027111255.2). Lineage (NCBI taxonomy): Bacteria > Pseudomonadati > Bacteroidota > Flavobacteriia > Flavobacteriales > Flavobacteriaceae > Flavobacterium > Flavobacterium flavigenum. Next base: position 4,237,332 of record NZ_CP114285.2, read on the forward strand.
TTTACAAGATTTTGATACGTAGTAGGAAATTCTACATCGGCATTGGCTAATAAATAAATACCTCCAGAACCGCTAATGTCGCTATAGGCATTAGCAATAGCTCTGTAATCTGTAGTGTATTTTAATATTCTGTTGTTTCCAACTTGCTCTACTTCAATATAATCTCTACAAGAGTTGAGCAGAAGTGCAGGCAGGATATATAGTGTGAACTTAAGAAATTTCATAAATCTGTTTTTTAAAATTAAAAACCGCAGTTAAATTGTAAAGTGTATGTACGCTGTGGAGGAAGTGTGTTGTAGTTGTTGTTTGACAAATACTGAGGGTCAATTCCTAAATCGTTTTTAACCCATAACAATCCTAAATTTCTTGCTGCAAAATTAAAGCTCAATGATTTTATAAAAGTTTTTTCTATCCACTCGTTTGGTACATTATAACCTAATGAAACTTGCTGTAATCTCACATTATCTGCCGGAAGAACATTAATGTCAGCTATTTGGTAGCGGTTTAAACTATTAAAACTGATATTGGTTAAACCAGGAACATTAGTATTCGCTTCATCTCCGGGCTGTCTCCAACGATCTGTAACAAGTGCGTCTTTAGCAACAGCTCCGTATTGTACTCCTGTGTAAGAAGGATAATTTTGTAAAACAGTATTTCTGAATACATGTCCTGCATAATACGTGATTTGAACTCCTAATTTGAAGTTTTTAAAAGAGAAATCATTCATGAAGCCACCAGAATAAGGAGCGAATGTGGTTCCCATGTATTTTAAATCTTCAGGTTTTAAAGTATTTATACCCTTAGAAGAATCGATTATACTTCCATCATTTGCATAAATAGTAGATTGTCCATTTGCATCTAATCCTGCCCATTTGTAAGCATATAAGTAACCTATTGGATTTCCATTAATAGGATTGCTTCCTAAATATTGATTTACAGTCGTTGCGTTAAACCTTGAGTCTGTAACTTCATTTGTATTGTATCCTATATTTAGGGTACTATTCCATTTAAAAGCAGTATTTATAATAGTTCCTGACAGAGATAAATCAATACCATGCCCTTTTAAAGTAGCTGTATTGTATTTTACAAAAGACCAGCCGTAGGTTGGATTAAATGGAAGGTTTACTAAAATATCATTTGTCTTTTTATAATATAAATCGACACTTCCTCGTAGGCGATTGTTGAAAAAGCCATAATCCAGGGCATAATTTGCTGTTCTGGTCTTTTCCCATCTAATTTCAGGATTTTCCGGAGTAGTGATAGTTCCAGTTGGTAATTGAGTATAAAAATCTACAGATCCAATACTAATTTCAGGGCTTTTGCTTCCAAAACCACCAGGAGGCGAAATTGCAGCTATACCATAAGTAGCCCTAAAAGATAAAGTACTTAACCAGTTAACATCTCTTAAGAAAAATTCTTTATTGATGTCCCATTTGCCTCCAACAGACCATAGAGGTATAGCTCTGTTTTTTTTGGAAACTCCTAATAGATTAGTATCATCAAAACGAACACTTCCTGAAACATGATAGCGGTTCATAAAATCGTAAGAACCCAAACCATAGTATGATACATAGCGGTTTCTGGTTTTACCAATACCATTATCTGAACTTCCAATTATATTTTGCCATCCATAAACAGTGGTGTAATAAGCTGTAGGATTTACAGCTTGTCCTGAGTTCGTGTCAGTATTGTAGCCATAGTATCTTTGGCTGGAACTTTCTCTTCGTTCTTCTCTGACTTCTGCACCTGCTAAAAAGTGTAAGCTGTTATTTTCGTCAAAATTCTTATTGATATTCATCTGAAAACGCATGCTCTGAGTATCATTGCTAGTGTTAGTGGTATATAAATAACCTCCTAATGGTATTCCATATACTAACTTTCCAGCTGAGTTAACAGAGGTTGCCTGATTGATCATGTTTCGGGAAAAATAACTATCTAATTCATTTAAAGATTTGATTTTACTTGTAATCGATGTATACATTCCCGATGCTTCAAAATTTAACCAATTAGTAACTGTTGCTGTTAAACTTGCATTTAATCTTATATTAGCTCCTTTGGTTATTACATTAGAATAATTTAGTTCATCTAAATAATTGTAAGACCATGGTAAATAACCTTTTGCCTCGAATGCTTTTGAAACTTCTGGCCTGAAAAGAAAATAACCGTCAATTCCATTTCCATTTTCATCGGCAATCATATCATATGGGCGCAAAGCAGTAGCCGATACATTGGACAACGCTTCGTTTGCAACAGTATTAGTCTGGTATGTTGTTGGGACATAGTTGATTCCGGTATTCAGTTTTAAGAAACTTTTGAGCTGAAAAGAGTTGTTTAATGTGATAGTATAAGATTTCGAATCATTTCCCCGCATGGCCGCATTATCTTTATTATAACCTAAAGACAAATAGTAGGTACTTTTTTCGTTTCCGCCATTTATAGATAAATCGTATTGTGTGGTAAGTGAGTTTCTTAGTAAGTATCTGTCTATCTGTCCTAAATTATTATTTTGTCCCAGCTGGTTTAACAGAAGGTCTCTTTGGTCTATAGAAATTTCGCCTCTTTTTTGTCTAAACATGATTTCCTGCGCTGCACTAGGGTTAAGAGCTTGCCAGTTCGAAATATTGTCAGCAACGAAACCGCCATTTACAAGGTCTTTTTCGTAATCAATATATTCAGCCGTATTCATGACACGTAGTTTTCCCAAATCTATTTTTTCTCCAATGCTTGTAGTGGTGTTAAAACTTATAGTTGGTTCCCCTTTTTTACCTTTTTTGGTTGTAATCACAATAACACCATTAGCAGCTGCAGATCCCCAGATCGCAGCAGCAGCAGCATCTTTTAAAACTGAAATGCTTTCTACATCATCCGGATTAAGAAAACTTAAAATAGAAGAGCCCGGCACACCTCTTTTAGAGAAAGCAAAATCTTCTCTTGATTGTGGAAAACCATCGATTACTATTAACGGCTGTCCCGTTCCTGAATAACTATTAGTTCCCCTAACACTAATAGCACCTGTTCTTGGATCGACATTGACACCGGCAATTTTTCCTTCGAGTCTTGATTGGATATCTACTGTAGGAACTTCTGCCAGCTCTTTTGCGTTAATAAAACCAATAGATCCTGTCACTCTTTCTTTAGGAATTTCGGTATAACCGTTAGAAACAGTAATCTCTACTGAATGAAGTTCCATCACATCCGGAACAAGCACAGCATCAATTATCCTTTTATTATTGACAGGTACTGTTACCGTTTTAAACCCTAAAGAACTGAAGACAATAGTATCATTTGGAGAAACTTTCATTCGGTAATCACCCTCTTTTCTGGTAATATCCCAAGTTTGTTTTCCTTTTAAAACTACATTCACTCCAAGTAACGGCGCACCTTTTTTATCGGTTACCCTTCCTGTAAGTTCGTATTCTGATTGTTCAGGTCTTTTTTTATTTTTCTTCACAACAACCTGCTTATCAATAATGTCATAGCTTAAATTGTTGTTTTTTAATGCACTGTTCAAAATTTCTTCAAAAGTAGCATCTTTCTCTAATGTTATCGTATTGGCTGTGCTGAGCACTTCATCATTGTAAAAAAATACGTAATCCGTCTGCTTCTCTAGAGTAGCAAAAAAGTCTATTAACGGAGTGTTCTTAAAACGGGCATGCAATTTATTTTGTCCAAGGGAAGGGCTGGCATATAAACTACACATACTGATCCAAATAAATGCAGTCACAGATCTCATAAGCAGCAGATATAAGTAATACTGATATCGTTCAGAAAAGAATTTTTCTGAATTATGTTTTTTATTCATAATTTTGTTTTGAATTTAAGATGTAGTCAATATTTATTAACTACAGTTCTACAATGCCAAAAGATGCGCCAACATCTTTTGGTTTTTTTTTGGTTAGTTAAACAAATAAGAGGCTAATATGATTTTAATGGTCTTATTTCATAGGCTTTAGTGGTTTTGGTTGATTTTTTTATTATTTAATTGTAATAGTTCTTTGGTTAGTATTTACCTGACAAGTATTGTTTGTAATACTTGACAACGCATCAGCCAGTGAATTAAGGTTTTCATTTAAAGCAAATGATCCTGAGTAACTGGTGTTTAAGTTTAAATTGGCTCCTTTTATGAATTCAATTTTATAATATTTTGAAAGTTTGTTTAAAATGGTTCCCAAAGACTCACTTTTAAAGCTGAAGTAACCCTCACGCCAGGATAATACCGACGAAACATCTCTTCCAATTTCTACTTTCAGGTTTTTCTTCTCTTTATTGATTGTACCAATCATTCCCGGAGTTAGATCCTGCTGAAGTTCCTGGTTTTTTAAAATTCCTTTTTTGGTGTAAGTAATTCTTACTTTTCCTTTCAATAATGCAGTTTGAATAGTCTCGTCTTCAGGATAAGAGCTCAGATTAAAAACCGTTCCGAGAACTCTCACATTACAGTCTTTTGTTTTTACAAAAAATGGTTTTGTTTTGTCATGTGAAACATCAAATGCAGCTTCTCCAGTTAAATAAACCTCACGAATTGAGCCAGCAAATTGAGTTGGATATATTAACGAAGAACCAGAATTTAACCATACTGTTGTACCGTCAGCCAATACAATCTGAGTTCTTTTTCCGTAAGGAACATTAACAGTATTGAAAGAAGCCGTATTGCTTGTATTTGTGTTTATGGCTTTTTTTCCAATGAGAACCTGTTCGCCATTCTTGCCGTAGCTTATTACGGAACGCTCATTTACAGCAATAGCTTGCTTATCCTGTAAAACAAGTGAAATGTTTTCTGAATCAAAATTTATCTCCGTTTTTTCCGCACTTGCTGCAAAACGTTCTAAATCGGTTAAAGGTTTTTCGTCAGTTGAAGGGTTTATATATAGTCCGGCTAAGAGAATAATGCTTGCTGCAGCAAAATAAGCCAGCAGTTTTTTTCTTCTTTTCCTTCCGGATTCTTTCTTTTCAAGTTGAACTAATCGATGACGAATCTGTTCCTTTAAGGATTCCTTTTCATCATTCGGTATATTGTTAAAATTAATTTGCAAAACGATTATTTTTGGGTGTATATCTTTAAAGAGAATGATTCTTTAAAAACATAGACAAAAAAAATAACCTTTTTTTAAAGTTTTTTTCGAAGTTCTTTCAAGCATCTGTATATGAGTGTTCTACAAGATTCGATTGAGATTTCCAAAATAGAAGCAATTTCTTCATAAGGTTTGTCTTCGTTAAATCTGTAGAATAATGCTTTACGCTGTTTTTCGGTAAGTTCCTGCATGGCAAAAGCCAGTTTTGAATTTAGTTCAAGAGTGTTTTCCTGATCTATTAAAGCATCTTCAAATGATGCTTCTTTGGGCGTAATATAATCGTATTCAGTATTTAAGTGGAATATTTTCTGAGAGGCCTGATTTTTTTTTAGAATATTTCGCTGGGTGATTTTAAAAAGATAAGACTTTACATTTACACTTTCAGCCAAACCGCTTCTGTATTTGTAAATATCCAGAAAAACATCATGAATAGCATCTTTTGCAATTGTAGTATCCTTAGTATACTGTAAAGCAAAGGTTAACAAAACATCAGCATAAATATCATATAGCGTTTCAAAAGCGGGAATATCGCCTTTTTTAATTTGTTGCCATAAATATATATCTGTGGTGTTATTCTCCATTTATAGGATGAATTGTTTTTGGTATTCACTGGCAAATCTAATAACTTTTATCAGTTAAACGGAGGATGTTTCAAATATTTCGCATGATTTTCTTTGTTTTGATTAAAATAATAAAGATTATTTTGTTAAAATCAATTGTTTTTTTGATTACAATGATTTTGATGTGATGGCATACGTACTGTAAATACGTTTTTTGAAGTAAACTTTAAATTTTAAACAAGCGATTGTTACAAGATTTTTATTGCCAGAATACTCTAAAGCTTTAATTTGTCTAAGCTTTTTTTAGAAGAAAGGTGAAAAAATACAGTTACAAAATTATATAGTTAAAAACATCTGAAACTAAAAACCCATATAAATCGTCCTGTTTGAAACGAGATATATGGGAAATTTAATATATGATTTTAACTGTTATTTTAAACCTGACATGAGAAGTGCTTATCTGCAGGAACCAGTTCAGTTAACCGGGAAGGTATTAAATAAATTATTAGTTGTCTCTTCTTTCTTTTATTCTGTCCTTAATTTTATCTTTATTTTCCTCCTGATTTTTTTTCCATTTGGTATATTGATCGGCAGTTAGAATCCCTTTCATTTTAGCATCATTTGCATCTGCTTCAGCTGTCATTTCTTTTTTGAGAGCTTCTCTTTGCTCAGCAGTTAGTTTTGTGCCTTTTTCCCTTTGTTCTTTTCTGGCTTCTCTCAGTTTTTCAGCTTTAGCACTTCTTTCAGCAATCAGTTGTTTTACCTGTTCCTGCTGTTTTGCGTCTAAGGCTAAGTCAGCGGTTAATTTTTTCAGTTGTCTTTCATTGCGTTGTTCCGGTGTCATTCGCTCTCTTTGTTCACGCATTGGTCTTTGATCCATATCACCGCCATCTCCATCTTGTGCGAAACTTGCTATTCCAACGAATAGTAAAGCCGCCATAAATAATTTTTTCATAATTTGTTTTTTTTAATTGTTTACAGATGTAAGACAATAAACAAAATAAAAGGTTTAATTATTTAACATAATTTTATTTTTTTATTTAGCTGAAGGCTGGTTAAATTGGTTTTTTGATTAGAATATTCTCTGTTTGTAAGTGATCCGATAAATACTCCTTTTTAGTATTTTTAAATGCAAAGCTTCTTAAGTTTAACAAATCCACCTTTGTTTTCCTGTCGATCTAAAGATTGCGAAACAATTAAACTTCCAATAATAATCATATTTAATAATTCGTAAAAAGGCACACTAATCTGTTGCGTTCTTTCAATCTGCTCCATTTCATTTTTCCATTTTAAAAGCTGTTCTTTCGCATTTTGCAAATCACTATCAGACCTTACGATTCCTGCGTTTTGCCGCATCAAATACTGAAGTTTTGTTTTTAATTCGGCCAGATATTCAGAATCAGTTTCAGGTTTATCTGTTTTTTCTTTTCCTGCAATTTTATAATCAGTTGTTTTTATTTCTAAATCAGGATTAGCTAAGTATTCATAAATTCTGCCGGAATAAACTAAAGCTTCCAGTAATGAATTTGATGCTAACCGATTTGCTCCATGCAAACCGGTCTGAGAACATTCGCCACAGGCAAATAAGTTGTGAACAGACGTTTTACCTTCAGTATCAACTACAATTCCGCCACAGAGATAATGCTGGGCAGGCACTACCGGAATCCAGTTTTTTTCTATGTCAATTCCGGCTGTTAAACAGTGCTTGTAAATCATCGGAAAATGATTTTTAAAAGCTTCCAGATCAAGATGGGTACAATCTAAATAAACACAATCATCGCCGGATTTTTTTAGTTCCAAATCAATACTTTGTGATACAATATCTCTTGAAGCCAATTCTTGCCTTGAATCATAATCCATCATGAAACGATGTCCTTGCCTGATACGCAGATAAGCCCCGAAACCGCGAACTGCCTCAGAAATCAAAAATTTAGAACCGCTAGAATCTTCATAAAAAGCGGTAGGGTGAAATTGTATAAATTCCATTTCCTTAATAGTTGCTCCGGCACGATAAGCCATGGCAATTCCGTCACCCGTTGCGATTACAGGGTTAGTCGTATGTCCGTAAAGATGACCGATTCCGCCAGTGGCTAATATTGTAAAGTCTGATTTGTAAGTTTGCAGCAGTTTTGTTTTTTCATCTAAAACAATAATTCCCAGACAGCAGTTTTCTTCGGTAATTAAATCTACAGCAAAATGATGATCGCAAACGGTAATATTCTCTTTTTGGAATACCTGCTTCAAAATAGCGCGTTCAATTTCATAGCCTGTCTGGTCTTTGTGATGCACGACGCGATTTTCAGAATGGCCGCCTTCTTTACCTAAGTTAAGATTGCCATCGGGATCTTTGTCGAATTTTGCACCCCATTCAATCAGTTCTTTTAACCGTTTTGGTCCTTCGGTAATAACCATTTTTACAACGGCTTCATCACACAAACCATCTCCGCAAATAATCGTATCGCTGATATGTTTTTGATACGAATCTTCGTTTTTATCAATCACGATGGCAATACCGCCCTGAGCGTATTTCGTATTGGATTCGTCAGCGTTTGATTTAGTAACAATAGTGATGTTTTTTTTCGGAAATTTTTCTGCCAGGCGAAGGGCAAGTGTCAGTCCCGCAACACCGGAGCCAATAATTAAGTAATTTGTATTTATCATCATTTGGATAACTCAAGCATTCTTTCAATCGGAATTAACGCTTTTTGGATAATAGCTTCGGGTACGGTAATTTCAGGGCTTTCGGTTAACAGACAGTCGTATACTTTTTGAAGCGTATTCATTTTCATATAACCACATTCGCTGCAGGCACAGGTGTTGTCTTCTTTCGCAGGAGCGGGAATTAAGGTTTTTTCTGGGACTTCTTCCTGCATTTTATGTAAAATTCCAAATTCGGTAGCGACAATAAATTTATTGCCAGAATCTGTTTTTACATAATCAATCATTCCGGAAGTGGAGCCAATATAGCTGGCAGCAGCCAAAATAGGAGTCTCAGATTCGGGATGTGCAATGATTTTGGCATCCGGATGCTCTTTATACAACTCAAGTAACTTATCTAATGAAAATGCTTCATGAACGACACAGGAACCATCCCACAAAACCATATCCCTTCCTGTTTTGCTCATCACATATTTTCCCAGATTTTTGTCGGGGGCAAAAATAATAGGCGTTTGTTTGGGAATCGATTCTACAATTTTTACGGCATTGGCAGAAGTCACTACAATATCTGTCAGGGCTTTGACCTCTGCAGAACAATTCACATACGTAATCACAAGATGGTCAGGATGCTGATCCGTAAATTTTTTGAATAAATCAGGAGGACATGACTCTGCCAATGAACATCCGGCATTTGCATCCGGCAGAATTACTTTTTTGGAAGGATTTAAAATTTTTGCTGTTTCTGCCATAAAATGAACTCCGGCAAAAAGAATAATATCGGCATCGGCTTTTGCAGCTTCCTGAGATAATCCCAGGCTGTCGCCAACATAATCTGCGATTTCCTGAATTTCGGTCCGCTGGTAATAATGTGCTAAAAGGACAGCGTTTTTTTCTTTTTTGAGTTTTATAATCTGCTCTTTTAAATTTTGTATTTCGATTGTATCCATTTTTAAAAAATATTTGTCTAATGATTAGAAACCTCCAAACCGAATAAACGAACCAAAAATCAGCATTACAATACCGATTGTCGTAACTGATACGATATGAAAAGTCATTTCGGGTAATTTACGCGGATTGGTTTTCAGTTGAGGCAAAACCCGAAATTGGGCGCTTAAGGCAAAAACTACAGTGGTGAGCAATAAAATTAATTTTGATGAAACGACACTCTCAATTGGTGTGGCGAACTGAAACCAATAGTTTATAGTTACGCCATATTTATAAGCCATTAAAATACCTGTTACGACCAGTAAAAATAAGGAAGTCATGCCTACAGGTTCGTATTTCTTTTCGTAATTCAGAATAATGTTTGGGTCTTTTTCTTTTAGTGCTTTAGGCAGATAGGCCACAGAAAGCAGTATGTGCCCGCCAACCCAAATGGCGGCACATAAAAGATGAATGATTAAGAGAAAATGGTGGTTCATAGTTTTTTTACAAATTATCCTCTTAAACAAACTTTGATTTTGGCAGAGGAAAGTTTTTGACTGTCTAATTTTTGATGCGAATGACCTAATGGCTTTAAAGTTGAAACACCGTTTAGAAAATGTTGGAGGTAATAATTGCCGCTGTAATTTTTGCTTTCTAAATAGGCAACCATTTTCAGAATGTCTTTTTCAGGAATCAGTTCTGAATGTACGGTGGTACGGACTTCAAACGGAACCTGGCTTTCGAGTAATAAATGCAAAGAGGCTTCAAACTTGTCGAAAAGTTCTGACTGGGTTATGTGTTTAAAATTTTCCTGCAAGGCTTTAAAATCCAACGCTACGTAATCAATCAGGCGATTTTCAATCAGTGTTTTTATGACATTTGGTTTAGAGCCGTTGGTATCGATTTTAATATGGAAGCCCATTTTTTTTATTTCCATAATGAGTTCTAAAATGTTTTTGTGCAGCAGACATTCGCCTCCGCTGAAAACAACTGCATCAAGTAAATTTTTTCGGCTATGAAGAAAAGAAATCACTTTAGAAAATGAGATGGTTCCTTTGCCCAGTACAATCTCCGGATTGTAGCAATACAAACAGCGCATATTGCAGCCTGCAAACCAAAGAATACAGGCTGACTTATGCGCATAATCCAATAAAGTAAACGGAGTTATGCTGTAAATAGGATTACTGGCATTTTCCTTCATTGAAATGGGTGCGTTGTTTGTGTTCTCCTTTTTTACCGATGTTAAAACTCTCTACCGGACGATGATAACCCATTACTCTCGTGTACACAAGACATCTAGTTCTTAAATGCTGTTTTTCTTCTAAAATTGCTGTGACTGTTTTCATATGAATTATAAATTATAGTTTATTGATGATGAACTAATTTTGTTTCTTCGGTAATAATGTTTTCATCACATTTGGGACAATATTCGTGTTCTCCGTTCAGATAACCGTGTGTGGGACATACACTAAAAACTGGGGTTACAGTAATATAAGGCAGTTTAAAATTCGATAAAACCTTTTTTATGAATTGTTTGCAGGCTTCAGGAGAACTGATTTTTTCGCTCATGTATAAATGCAGGACGGTTCCTCCGGTGTATTTGCATTGCAGTTCATCCTGTAAAAACAAGGCTTCAAAAGGATCTTCGGTATGATCTACAGGAATTTGCGAACTGTTGGTGTAATAGATGTTTTCCTGCTGTCCTGCCTGATAAATATCCGGAAATCGTTTTTTATCTTCTTTCGCAAAACGATACGTTGTTCCTTCGGCAGGAGTGGCTTCGAGGTTGTAGAGGTTTCCGGTTTCTTCCTGAAATTCTTTCATCCGGTTTCTGATATGTTCTAATATTTCAGATGCAAATGCAATTCCGATTGCTGAAGTTATGGTATCCTGACTTTCTGTGAAATTTACAATCAATTCGTTCATTCCATTTACACCAATGGTAGAAAAATGATTTCTAAAATGCTGTAAATAACGTTTTGTGTACGGATACAAACCGCGATCGTACATTTCCTGCACAAAAGCTCTTTTTTTCTCCAGAGTCGATTTAGAAATGTATAGTAACTGATCTAATTCTTTAAATAATTGCGTTTTATTTCCTTTATGTAAATAGCCCAAACGCGCCATATTTAGGGTAACGACACCAATACTTCCGGTCATTTCGGCGCTTCCAAAAAGACCGTTACCGCGTCTTAGCAATTCACGTAAATCCAGCTGCAGACGACAGCACATACTGCGGACAGCGTTGGGTTTATATGCATTTGGGTTTTCGGATTTATTTCCGTTTTCATCCAAAATATACTGGCTTCCCATAAAATTCTGAAAATAGGAAGAACCTATTTTGGCTGTATTTTCAAAAAGTAAGTCGGTATTTTCTCCGTTCCATTCAAACTCTTCGGTGATATTTACTGTCGGAATAGGAAAGGTGAAGGGCTGACCATTGGCATCGCCCTCTGTCATTACTGTATAATAAGCTTTGTTGATGAGGTTCATTTCCGTTTGAAAATGCTCGTAACGCAAATCAGTTAGTTTCGAAACACCTCTTTCCTGAGCCCGAACCAAAAGGTCATGACTAAAGTTTCCTTCAAAAAAGTGTAAGTCATTTTTAGTCGGTATCTGAGTTTTTAAATCTTCGGGAACGACCCAGTCCAGTGTAATATTCGTAAAAGGCGATTGACCCCAGCGAGCCGGAACATTAAGGTTGTAGACAAAACTTCGTACAGCTTTCAAAACTTCATCAAAACTCAAATGATCTTTAAAAACATACGGGGCCAGATAAGTATCAAAGGAACTAAAAGCCTGTGCACCTGCCCATTCGCTTTGGAGAATTCCGAGAAAATTAGCCATTTGCCCGAGAGCTTCCCTGAAATGTGATGGCGCTTTGCTCTCAACACGTCCGCGAACTCCATTGAAGCCTTCGTTTAATAACGCACGCAAACTCCAGCCGGCGCAATATCCTGTCAGGCAATCCAGATCATGAATATGAATGTCGCCATTGCGGTGTGCATAACCTTCTTCTTTGCTGTACACTTTATCCAGCCAGTAATTGGCAATGATTTTTCCGGCTACATTATTCACAAGACCGGCGTTAGAGTAGGAGGTATTGGCATTGGCATTAATACGCCAGTCGGTTTGCTCTATATATTCTTCAATGGTTTGTGTACTGTCTATATACGTTGTATCCCGATTTAAACCCTGAATATGCTCACGCTGCATTTTGCGGGTATGGCGGAATAACATAAACGAACGCATCACATCAAAATACTTTTTTTCGAAAAGGTTTTTCTCAATTAAATCCTGAATTTCTTCAACAGCCCAGGTTTCCTTTTTTTGTAAATCGCTAATCACTTTTGTAAAAACCGATTGATCAGTAGGTATAGAAACGCTCCGAAAACTTTTTTCGATAGCATCTTTAATTTTAAAAGATTCAAAAGGTTTGAATTGACCGTTTCTTTTGATAACATATTTTTCCATATGATGGCGATTTATTTGGTTTGTTTTTTCGGGATTAAAAAGCAGGCTATTTTGTATTAAAGATATTTTTGTCTTTAATTATTTTGCTCTTTTTTTAATTTTTCAACTATCTGTATTTGTAATGTTTAGGTGAATTATGAAAAGCTTTTTTTGGGAATGTAATTTTATAATTTAAAAAAAAAAGAAGAAATGATTTTTATCATGTTTTACTGGTTTAAAATGGTATTATTTTGCTGTAATCAAATAAAAGATAAAAAAGTCTTTTATTGATGAGTTACGATAGATTTAACACCAGACAATTATGAAACCTAAACTACAATTAAAAAGAAGCATTAGAATTGCTGCAGCTTTTGTACTGATTTTTGGTATGTTTTCCTGTGCCAAAAATGAAACGAAGGATGCTCAGTATTATCAGAATATTGAAACAAGTGGGCAAAAAGAAGCAGAACTTACTGCACCGCCATTGGTTCCCAAACCAGTTGGGGACCGTGCGGCAACAAACCTGATTGTCAATATGGAGATCAAAGAACAAGAAGGCGAAATGGTAGACGGGGTAAAATACACCTACTGGACTTTCGGAGGCTCTGTTCCGGGCAGTTTTATCAGGACCAGAGTGGGCGACGAGGTAGAATTTCACTTAAAAAACCATCCGGATAATAAAATGCCACACAATATTGATTTACATGCGGTAACCGGACCGGGAGGCGGGGCAACTTCTTCATTAGTAGCTCCGGGACACGAAAAAGTCTTCAAATTCAAAACAATCAATCCCGGACTATATGTGTATCACTGTGCCACAGCACCGGTAGGAATGCACATAGCAAACGGAATGTACGGTTTGATTTTGGTAGAACCAGAAGGAGGATTGCCGCCAGTTGATAAAGAATACTACATTATGCAGGGTGATTTTTATACAAAAGGAAGCTACGGAGAACCCGGAAAACAGCCTTTTGATATGAACAAGGCCGTCAAAGAAGAACCGGATTACGTGGTCTTTAACGGAAAAGTAGGTGCTGTAACAGGTGATAAATCAATAACGGCAAAAGTAGGTGAAACGGTACGTATTTTTATGGGTAATGGCGGTCCAAACTTGGTTTCGTCTTTCCATGTCATTGGTGAAATTTTCGATAAAGTACACATTGAAGGAGGGGATATGATTAACAAAAATGTTCAAACCACACTGATTCCCGCAGGAGGATCTGCAATAGTTGAATTTAAAGTTGAGGTTCCAGGAACTTTTATTCTGGTAGATCACTCCATTTTCAGGGCATTCAATAAAGGAGCTCTCGGAATGCTGAAAGTGGAAGGCGAAGAAAATAAAAAAATATACTCAGGAACCACTCAGGAAGGTATTTATCTGCCTGAAGGCGGAACTATTCAAAATATGCCAAAAGAAAAAGGAGCAGTGAAAACTGTAGTGGCTAAAACGGTTCCGGAACAGCTTAAATCAGGAAAAGAACTCTACGGAAGAACCTGTTTTGCCTGCCATCAGCCAAGCGGAGAAGGGATTCCGAATGCTTTTCCTCCTTTAGCCAAATCAGATTTCCTGAATGCAAATCCGGACAGAGCCATTGGTGCGGTATTGCATGGATTGAGCGGAGAGATTACGGTAAACGGTAAAAAGTTTAATAACGTGATGACCAGTCAGCATTTAACCGACGAAGAAGTTGCTGATGTTTTGACCTACGTGTATAACAGCTGGGGCAATAATAAAACCGTGATCAATCCGGCAAGAGTAAAAGCGGTGAGAGCAAAGCCTGCTCCTAAGGTAACAGCAGAACATTAATACTAACTGAATATTAAATTTTAAAAAACAGAAAATGAAAAAATATGTTTTTACAATCGTAATGATGGGTTTAACCTGTTATGGATTTAGCCAGAATACGGTTAAGGGAAAAGGGGTTTATGATAAGGTTTGCATTACCTGCCATCAGTCAACAGGCTTGGGAATACCGGGAGCTTTTCCGCCATTAGCAAAGTCTGACTATCTGAATAAAGATGTGAACAGGGCAATAAAAGGAGTTGTAAAAGGCTTAAATGGGGCAATTACCGTAAATGGCAAAAAGTTCAATGGAGTCATGCCAGCTCAGTCTTTAAGCGATCAGCAGCTGGCAGATGTTCTGACTTATGTTTATGCAAGCTGGGGAAATAGTAAAAAAGTAGTAACTCCAGAAATGGTGAAAGCTCAAAGAAAATGATGCATTAAAGTAAAGCAGCAACAATGTTTACGCAAAAAACAAGAATAATTTTCTTTTTATTATTTCTGAGTACACTTTGTGCTCAGGAGGTTCATATGGCGGCTATAAATGGGGGGACTTTTGTTCCCCTTTATGGCGCTGTTGATAAAAAGCCGATTAAAGTGGAATCATTCAAATTGGATGTATATCCTGTTACAAATGCACAATTTTTAGCTTTTGTAAAAAAATATCCTGAATACAGTCCTTCTAAAATCAAACGTCTTTTTGCAGATAAGAGTTATTTGTCGCAATGGGAAAGTGATTTTAATTACGGGAAAAACAATTTAAGTAATGCTCCGGTAACCAATGTTTCCTGGTTTGCAGCCAAAAAATACTGCGAGTGTCAGGGGAAAAGACTCCCAACAATGGACGAATGGGAATTTGTAGCAATGGCCGACGAAAAACGTACAGATGCCCGAACAAAAGAGGAATTCAATACATATATTATGTCCTGGTATGAAAAACCAAACACTTATGCAAATCCAATTGGAAAGACCTTCAAAAATTACTGGGGAGTTTATGATATGCATGGGTTGGTCTGGGAATGGACAGCCGACTTCAATAGTATTTTTCTTTCGGGCGAATTCAGAAAAGATAAAGATACTGATAAGAGTCTCTTTTGCGGAAGCGGATCTGTAAATGCAACCGACCTGATGAACTATGCAGCTTTTATGCGCTATGCTTTTCGTGGAAGTCTTAAAGCGAAATATACGACTAAGAATCTTGGATTCCGTTGTGCCAGCAACGAAAAAAATGGGTTAACTACCACTAAAAAACAAGACAATGGAAACAAAAAAAACATACCGAAAAATAAAAAATAGAAGTTACAGCTTCCTTTTCTCAATACTACTGGTGATGACAGCAACATTACAATCCTGTAACCAAAAAGAAAAGCCAGCGGAAATAGAAAAACCGGTTTCTGATTTATCGATTTACAATCTTCCTTCAAAATGGACAACACAAAACAATCAGGATATAGAATTGAAAGACCTGAAAGGAAATGTTCTGGTAATGGTTATGATCTATACTTCATGCAAAGCAGCCTGCCCGCGTTTGGTGGCAGATATGCGGAATATTGAAGCCCGTTTGCCAGAAGACGTTAAGAAAAATGTCAAACTGGTTTTGGTAAGTATTGATCCGGAAACCGATACGCCAAAACGCTTAAAAGCTTTTTCCATAGAAAATAAAATGGAAGGTGACCAGTGGCTTTTTTTACGTTCAACGGAAGAAAATACGAGGGAGTTCGCGGCAGTTTTAGCTGTTAATTATAAAAAAATATCCCCAATGGATTTTTCCCATTCTAATATCATTAGTGTTTTTAATGCTGATGGAGAATTAGCTTATCAGCAGGAAGGTTTGGGAGTCAATTCTGATGAAACAATCAAAAAAATAACAGAGGAAGCTCAAAAACTAAATTAAGATGAAAGCCTTAAAAATAGCCTGCTTAGTCCTACTAACAATGGCAAGTTTTGAAACGTATGCCCAGGAACTGGATGCTAATTTGCAGCTTAGACCTCGATATGAATACCGAAACGGATACAAAAGCCTGATGCCAAACGGAGAGAGTGCGAGTTCATTTGTATCACAGCGTTCCCGTCTGAATTTCAATTTCAAACAGGAAAAATTAAAATTAAAACTGACTTTGCAGAATAGCCGAACCTGGGGCGATGTGGCAACTACATCAACAGCTGATAAAAACGGAGTAGCTGTTTTTGAAGCCTGGGGAGAGTATCAATTCACTCAGAATTGGACAGCAAGATTAGGGCGTCAGGTAATTTTGTATGACAATCAGCGTGTTTTTGGGGAAATTGACTGGGCGCAGCAGGGACAAAGCCATGATGCTGCTGTGTTTTCTTTTCATCCTAAAAACCATCAACTGGACTTAGGTGTTGCCTTAAATGCGAATGCTGAAAATTTACTCGAACCCAAAATACCTTATATCACTAATTATAAATCCATGCAATATGTCTGGTACCATACGAAATGGGATAAAATAAATACCAGTTTTTTAGTGTTGAATACCGGTTATGAATTCGAAAAGGCGATAGGGAATTTAGAAGTTGATTATAAGCAGACTTTTGGAACTTACCTTACTTTTAAAGAGAAAAAGTGGGATATTGATTTAGGGGTATACGGACAGACAGGTAAAAGTACCGATAAAAAAGTCAGTGCCTGGTATGCAGGAGCGAATTTGGGTTATGCTTTTTCAGATACCTTTAAAGCTTTTTTGGGGTATGAATTTCTTTCGGGAAAAGATCAGGATGATGCAAGTCCGGTAATAAAATCATTCAGCCCTATTTTTGGAACGAATCACGCTTTTAACGGTCTGATGGATTATTTTTATGTCGGGAATCATCAAAATAGTGTAGGGTTGCAAGATGCCTATCTCAAATTAAATTATTCAGTTAAAAAATGGCAGTTTAGTTTAGTACCCCATGTTTTCAATGCACCGAATATAGTTTTAGATGCTTCGAATAAAAAAATGGATTCTTATTTAGGGACAGAGTTCGATTTTACGTTAGGTTACACAGTTCAAAAAGACGTTATGATTTCTTCAGGCTATTCACAACTATTCGCTTCCAAAACCTTAGAAAGGCTAAAGAATGTTAATGATGCTTCTAATACCCATAATTGGGCTTGGGTAATGGTATCATTCAATCCCCGAATATTTACTTTAAAACAATAAACTATTCCATTTAATAGATCTTTCTTGTTTAAAATGAAGTTTATAATGAAATGGTAAATTACTTTTAAACTCTTTTTTGCTGTAAAAAGAACATGTTATCTTTATAATTTTGAAGAATATCTTGTTTTAAAGTTTGTTTCTTTTGTGCTTTAAACGTAGTTTAGTTATTCACTATGTAAAATATTATTGATACTTAAATTCGTCGTTTCTTTTCTATTGATTTGCTAGGCTATGAGTTATATTAAGCATTTGCCGAAAAAGGATTAAAAAAGGATAGATAATAAATCAAATTTTAAAACAGTAATTATGAGCGTAAATTCTATTTATAATAAAAAAAAGATTGCTTTTTTCTCGACTCAGCCGTATGATAAAACGTTCTTCAATAAGTATAATGATGAATTTAGTTATGAATTGGATTATTTTGAAACACAGCTGAATCCTCAAACCGTAATCCTGATCGAAAACGCAGCAATTGTATGTGTTTTTGTAAATGATATTGTCAATGAAGAAGTGATAAAGCAGCTGGCAGAAAAGAACGTAAAAATTATTGCTCTGCGCTGTGCCGGTTTTAACAACGTCGATTTAGAAGCCGCAAAAAGATACCATATAAAAGTCTGTCGTGTGCCGGCTTATTCACCTCAGGCGGTTGCCGAACATGCTATGGCGATGATTTTAACTTTAAACCGAAAAACACATAAAGCGTATAATCGCGTTCGAGAACAAAATTTTGCTTTAAACGGTTTATTAGGTTTTGATTTATTCGGAAAAACAATCGGAATTATCGGAACCGGGAATATAGGGAAAGCTTTCACTAAAATAGCCTTAGGATTTGGTTGTAAAGTCCTGGCGTATGATATTGCCGAGAATGATGAAATGATTAAAGATGGCGTTTCTTTTGTAAGTTTAAATGAGGTATTCCAATCAAGTGATATTATTTCGCTGCATTGTCCGCTCAATGATCAGACCAGGCATATCATCAGTAGAGATTCTATAGCCTTAATGAAAGAAAATGTCATGATAATCAACACCAGTCGTGGCGGATTAATCGAAACAGGCTGTGTTATTGAAGGCTTGAAACAGGGAAAAATAGGGTATCTCGGAATCGACGTTTACGAACAGGAAGAAAAACTGTTTTTCAGGGATTTGTCGGATGATATTATTCAGGATGATGCAATCCAGCGATTAATGAGTTTTCCGAATGTTTTGGTCACGGCGCATCAGGCGTTTTTTACCAATGAAGCTTTGACTCAGATTGCATTGGTCACTTTCAATAATATAAAATCACTTTTGGCGCAAAATTATATTGAAAATAAAGCGGCGTTATTGGTTTAAAATAATGTACGGTAGAAACCTAACAGGTTTTCAAAACCTGTTAGGTTTAGCATTTCGGATATTTTTTGTATCTTAATTACTTAAAATACAAATTATGAAGCGTATAATTCTAATTTTAACCGGGATTTCAATATTATATTCCTGTCGAAACAAAGAAGCAGAATCCAAAAATATAATTAAAGCCATTGTTCAGGATACTTTGTCTAAAACACTCGGCGGTACAGCAGATGTAAGTGATGATGCACGAAATGATCAGAAAGCGGTCGAATTGATTCGTAAACAACTGCAGATTTTATTAAAGAATGATCTTCCGGCAATGACAAAAGAAGACCGCTACTTTTACTACGAAGCTTTTGATTTGAATAACGATCAGAAAAATGAATATTTGGTGGGCTTCTCAAACTCCTATTTCTGCGGAAGCGGAGGCTGCTCAGGTTATATTTTGGATCATGACGGAAGCCTGATTAATTTTTTTACCGTAACTGATTTCCCAATTTATGTCACAACAACGCCAGCTGAAAAGTTTTATGATTTGATTATGGAAAGCAGCGGAAAGTTTCATCATATAAAATTCAAAAACGGAAAATATCCATCAAATCCATCTGTCCAGCCCGAACATAAAGGAGATTTTCCGAAAGGAGGTTCAAAGGTTTTGGATATTCAGGGAAAGAAATTGGAGAGGTATTCGTTTTAGAATATGTTAAAGTAATTCCTAATTATATGTTTAGGGTGTAAATAAAGTATATATTTGCATAATATTTACAAATAAAACCTTTAAGTGATGTTGTTAAACTTTAGAGTCTCAAATTTTCGCTCAATTAATGAAATGGTTGAATTGTCTATGATACCTAGCGATTTAAAAAATCCAGTAAACGTAATCAAGAAGACAAATCCCGAGGCTACAAAAAATAAAGATTATTATGCATTGACTTCAGCAGCTATTTATGGGCCTAATGCGAGTGGGAAAAGTAATATTATTAGAGCGTTGTATGCTTTTAGAGCATTTATAGAGATGTCTACAGATAATAAACCGAATGGTAATATTTTTTTGCATGATCCATTTAAATTAAGTAATGAAAATTTAACAAAAGGTTCTTACTTTTCTATTGATTTGTTAATTGATGAAGTTTTACATGTTTATTCTGTTGAAGTATCAGCGAATGAAATTTTAAATGAAACTTTAATGATCTATCCAAAAGGAGTGCAGGTAAAAGTTTTTGAAAGGAATCGTCAAAAAATCGTTAAAGGAAATGGATATGAAGGAATTTTTGAAACGATAAAACAACGTACAACTGAGAATCAATTATTTTTAGGTAAAGCTGCGCTTGAAAACGTTGAAATTGCCAAAAAAGTTTATGAGGAGATTACTCTTATTGTAGTTTTTACAACTGATGGCTTCCATTCCAATAAATTTAATGATACTTTTAGCAAAATAATGTTTCAAGACTTGCAAGTATGGGGGGATCTCTTAAAATTATCAAAATCCCTAATTCAAAAAATAGATACTCAAGTAGTTGATTTTGAAGAAATTGATGGGAGAATTAAAACATTTCACTTGAATGATAAAAATGAAAAAATAGAGTTTGAGTTTATAGATGAATCGTCTGGAACACAGAGGGTTATTGCATTTAGTCCTATCGTTTTAAATAGATTGAGAGGTGGAAGTGTTTTAGTTGTAGATGAATTTGAAAGAAGCTTACATCCAGAGATTGCACAATATATTTTAGGTTTATTTAATGATCCAGAAGTTAATAAATATGGTGCTCAGTTTATATTTGCTACACATGATACAACCTTATTGAGCCTTGAGAACAAATTAAGAAGAGATCAAATCAATTTAGTAGAGAAAAATTCAAAAGGAGAAACTGAACTGTATACTGTCTCTGATATTAAAGGAATCAGAGAGGGTAATTTTGAAAAATGGTATACAGAAGGAAGGTTAGGAGGAGTACCCAATATTGCAAAGGAAACTTTTAGACATGAATTAATTGAATTTATAAATTCATAATTATGGCTAAAAGACCAAAGAATAATTTTAAAACAAGAAGTTTCAATTCCAAAGTTTTGATTCTTTGTGAAGGACTAACGGAGAAAAATTATTTTAATGCAATGAAAGAGGATTTAGGGTTGCCTAAAACCATTGCTGTAAATGTAATTGATTGTAAAGGGGATGTAACTGATATTTTAAAAAATGCTAAGAAAGATGGTTTTGAAAAAATATTTGTAGTTTTTGATCATGATAATTTTCCAAAGCGAGGAGATGTTTTCAAACTTGCTTCTCAAAAAAGTGCAGATGTTATTTTTTCAAGTAAATTCGACTAGAATTTTTACTTCGCAAGCCGAGTTGGAAAAGGAATTGAAAAAATGTGCAGGAATGGAGAACTATGAAAAAAACAACTTCAAGCACTATTCAATTCTAAAAGACAAAATACACACAGCAAAATCTCATGCTGAAAAAAGCAGGTTAAATGTAATTGAAAATAATGATGGGGTTGAAATTTTTAATTTAAATCCTTTTACTAATGTAGATGAATTAGTTATTTATTTAGAAAATCAAAAAAATAAGTAAAAAAAAAGAGCTTCCAACGAAGCTCTTTTTTTTGCGCATGAGAAGGGATTCGAACCCTTAACTTTGAGCCATCCATTCGACATTTTGTAATAAAAATTGTGCTCACGCGGTCAAAGTTTTAAACACGCCGTTTTTTATTTTTTCCATAAGCTTTGAGTTATTAAAAAAGTAACAAGTTATACAATCATACAAAATGCCTAAACCCAATTTTACGTACAAGGTAATGTCATAACCTGTTATCAATGTTATTATCAAACAGATTAAATGAATATCTTATATATTTTAATTCTCCACCAATTCCACAAATTTAAACTCTCCCTCCACAGCCACTTTCGTTAAACCGTGTTTAGATAAGTTTTTCATCGAAGCGTCCCATTTTTTACCGCTTAAATTGGCTGTAACTTTTAATTGCTGAAGATCCATTTTATTATCATTTCCTTTCAATAAATCAACGATAAATTTCTCTTCATCAGAAAGTTCAATTGTTTGTTTTTTCTCCGGACGCATTTGCGGGAACAATAAAACCTCCTGAATAGAAGCATTATTTGTCAAATACATAATCAAACGGTCCATTCCTATTCCCATTCCGGATGTTGGAGGCATTCCGTATTCTAAAGCTCTTAAGAAGTCTTCATCGATAATTCCGTTTGCTTCATCATCCCCTTTTGCAGCCAGACGCATTTGGTCTTCAAAACGCTCTCTTTGGTCAATTGGATCATTCAATTCAGAGTACGCATTTGCGATTTCTTTTCCGCAAACCATTAATTCAAAACGTTCCGTCAAGTCTGGATTATCGCGGTGCTCTTTACAAAGCGGAGACATTTCTTTTGGATAATCTGTAATGAAAGTTGGCTGAATATAATTTCCTTCACATTTCGCTCCAAAAATCTCATCAATTAATTTTCCTTTACCCATTGTTTCGTCAACCTCGATTCCCATTCCGCGAGCTGCTTCAAACAATTCTTGTTCTGTTTTACCAGAAATATCAAAACCAGTAAAGTGTTTAATAGAATCAGTCATGGTAACACGTGCATAAGGCGCTTTAAAGTTGATTTTGTGCTCACCAAAAGTAACTTCACTAGTTCCATTTACAGCAATCGCACAATGCTCCAATAAGCCTTCAGCAAATTCCATCATCCAGTTGTAGTCTTTGTAAGCTACATATATTTCCATTGCAGTAAATTCAGGATTATGCGTTCTGTCCATACCTTCGTTACGGAAGTTTCTGGAGAACTCATAAACACCTTCAAATCCACCAACAATCAATCTTTTCAAATACAATTCGTTTGCAATACGCATGTAAAGCGGAATATCAAGCGAATTATGGTGCGTAATAAATGGTCTTGCCGAAGCACCACCCGGAATAGATTGTAAAACCGGAGTATCAACTTCCAAATATCCAGCATCGTTAAAATAACTACGCATTGCAGTAAATAACTTGGTACGTTTAATAAACGTTTCTTTAACCTGTGGATTCACTGTTAAATCTACATAACGCATTCTGTAACGCAATTCAGCATCGTTAAACGCATCGTGTACATTTCCTTCTTCATCCACTTTTGGCAACGGAAGCGGGCGCAACGTTTTACTCAAAAAAGTAAAACCGCTCACACGAATACATTTTGCACCAACCTGAGTCGTAAACAATTCTCCTTCAATACCAATAAAATCCCCTAAATCGGTTAATTTTTTGAAAACCTGATTGTACAAAGTTTTATCGTCACCTTCACACAAAACATCACGGTTTACGTACAATTGAATACGTCCTTCGCTATCCTGTAACTCAGCAAAACAAGCTTTACCCTGATCACGAACACTCATCAAACGTCCTGCAACGATAACCTTCTTACCTTCTTCAAAAGTTTCCTTTATCTGCTTAGATGTATGATTTACAGGAAAAAGATTTGCCGGATAAGGATTGATTCCTAAGTTGCGTAAGTTTTGAAGTTTTTCTCTTCTGATGATTTCTTGTTCTGATAATGCCATTTTGTGCTCTTTTTTTAAGTCTGCAAAGATAAAATTTTTGTTTCAAGTTTCAACTCAAAGTGTTAAGGTTTTTTGCAGCAGAAGTTTGAGGTTTTTTCATGAACTTTTGTCCCGCTATCCATTACAATCTTTTATGCCGAACCCCGGCACAAAAGGATTTCCATTTCTATCGGGGCTAAATTAGAAATTTTGGTTTTCAAAAGACATTTTAGTTGGAGGTGTTACTAATAGTATTGAACTGGCTGTAAAAACTTAGCAACTTAAAATCCCACGACCTTAGTAGCTTAAAAAAGTTTGTATCTTTGATAAAAAATGTACTACGATGAAATTATACAAACTACTTAGTTTTTCTTTTTTACTGGCAACACTTACAAGCTGTACTTTTACTGAAAACATTACAATCAACGATAACGGAACCGGAAAATTCTCTGTAGATATGGACGGTTCCTCATTAATGGCTATGGCAGGAGACCAGATGACCCAGCAAATGGGAGCCGAAGCAAAAAAAGATATTGACTCTTCTTTTACCTTCAAACAAATATTCGAAGCGAAAAAAGACAGTATAGCAAAACTTTCGCCGGAAGTTCAGAAAGAGCTGAAAAAATTAGAAAATTTTGTGGTGAACACTAAAATGAGTTCTGAAAAGAAAGAGTTTTTAATGACACTTTCAAGCGATTTTAAAAATGTAAACGAAATGCAGGATATTCTGCAGACTTTAAGTGTTTTACAACAATTAGAAAAAGGCGGAAATGCATCATCGCCTTTTGGGAGTAATTTTGGCAATAACAACAGTAAATTAAGTTATAATTATGACGGAAAGAAGTTTAGCAGAAAAGCAGTTATCGATACCAAAAAACTGGCTGAAAAAGCAAAAGATTCTGCTCCTGATATGTCAAAAATGATCTTTGCATCGTCTAATTATATTTTAAAGTATCATTTTCCTAAAAAAATAAAGAAAGTTTCGAATCCGAATGCTTTGTTCAGCGAAGACAGAAAAACAATTACAATTCAATACCCTTTTACGGATTATATGGAGAATCCGGACAAACTTAACTTTGATGTTGAGTTTGAAAAATAATTAGGAGAATTTTTTTAAAACTGCAAATTCGCAAATTTTGTTTCTTGCTTTAAAAATATAATTTGTGAATTTGCGGTAAAATGTTATGTAGGTTGTGCCTTTAAGATCTTACATATTGAATCACAATATTTAATTGTATTTTTGCACTTCAAAATAATACAATGAACAAAATCATCCAGCTAAAAGACCTCGGAGCTAAAGATTACAAAACGACCTGGGAATACCAGGAAGAATTATTCAAAGGAATAGTCGATTTGAAAATCCAGAACAGAAGGGAAGAAACTGAAATTCCTACTCCAAATTACTTATTATTTGTAGAGCATCCGCATGTTTATACTTTAGGAAAAAGCGGTGATCTTGAAAACTTGTTATTAAACGAAAAACAGCTCGAAGCAAAAGGAGCGACTTTTTATAAAATCAATCGTGGCGGTGATATTACCTATCACGGTCCCGGGCAAATTGTAGGGTATCCGATTCTGGATCTGGAAAATTTCTTTACCGATATTCACAAATACCTGCGTTTACTTGAAGAATCAATTATCCTAACGTTGGCTGAATACGGATTAGAATCGGGCAGGAGCGAAGGAGAAACAGGTGTATGGCTAGGTGTTGGAACTCCGTTTGCCCGCAAAATCTGCGCAATGGGCGTTCGTGCATCCCGCTGGGTTACCATGCATGGATTTGCCTTAAACGTGAATGTTGATTTAGGGTATTTCGATAATATCATTCCATGTGGAATCCGTGGGAAAGGCGTTACTACTTTAAATGTCGAACTTGGTGTTGAAAAAGTGGATGAAGAAGAAGTAAAGTCTAAAATCATAAAACATTTAGCTCGGTTATTTGAAGCTGAATTTATGTAAACTATTCAAAAATGATTTCGGTTTTAAATTCTTTAGTGTTTTCGGAAAAAAAGTAGTGATGTTTCCGGTAGCTGACACTCCATGGCATGATGGAAATCCTCCTAAAATAGTAATAACACCTAAGAAAGCAGTTTCTGAAATGCTAAAAGGAATCAGAAGCAACCAAAATAAAATCAGGGTTTCGAAAGTGAAGCTACTGTATTTTATTTACAGATTAGCGCCCAAATTTGCTTTCAAAAAAAGAAATAGTGTTAGCCAATTTTTATGGATACAGGATTTAAAAGTTAATTTACTGATTTGTTGCAATTCTTCCCGGTATTTTTGGTAAATTTGAGATTATTCATTCTTATAATCTTCTATCAATCAAACTTGTCTGACTTATGAGAAAAATTTACTTTATCTGTTTACTTTTTATTTGTAATGGGATTTTGGCTCAAAAAAAGGATAAATTATATCCGGTTACGATGTATGAAAAGATATGGCAGGAGCGTAACAGCGATGCAAGATTAAAAATAATAAAAATAATCTGGCTCGAAGACAGTACTTTTGAAGATCCTTCAGCTTCAGTAAAAGGTATTACTGCATTTAATAATGTGATTAATGAATTTTATAAAAAATATCCGGATGCTGTATTGACCTCAGGGCCAAAAATTGTAAAAGACAATTATGTAAGCTGGGACTGGAAAATCCAGGATTCTAAAAATAAACTGATAATGGGAGGCCGTGAGTTTGCCCGATTAAACGGAAAAGGACAAATCAGTAAAATTATTAGTTTCTGGAACAAAGATGCAACCTTATCAGAGGATGATGTTTTAAAGAATCTGGAAGCTGATAATTTGAAAGTAGTTGAAAAATATTTTGAAAGCCTTTTTAAAACTAAAGATATCAATGCGATAGCTTCTTTAATCGAAGACGGAGCAGTTTACAATCAGGCAACAGGACTTCCATACGGCGGAACGTATAAAGGTTTTGAGGAATGGACTAAAATGTTTGCAAAATCAGCTGAATTCTTTGATTATCAGATAGAAAAAGAACCTGTTTATTTTAGTGATACTTCCAAAAATGAAGTAATTGTTTATTTTACCATCAACTGCAAGGCAAAAAAATCAGGTAAGGCACTTTCGATGCCAGTCTCCGAACATTTTGATTTGAAAAACGGAAAAATTATGGGGATCACGCCTTTTTATTTTGACACCAAACAATTTGCTGAATTCCTGAAGAGCAAAAAATAATGGATACTTAAATTTAAAAGATAATCAGTATTCCGTAGAATAAAAAAGGTGTCATTTTGATTAAAAAACTCAGTAAGTATTTTTTATAGCTCAAAAAAATCCAGTTCCAATTGCTCCGGCAAGAGCCTGAAGCTCATTCGGTGGTATTTTGTAGTTCCGTATTTTTTTATGGCTTCGCGATGTTCTTTGGTTGGATAACCTTTGTTTTGTTTCCAGTTGTACATCGGGAATTCTTTGTGAATTTCGTTCATAAATTCATCACGATATGTTTTTGCGAGAACGGAAGCTGCAGCGATGCTTAAAAACTTTGAATCACCTTTTATAATGCTTTGATTTGGAATTGATTTTAGTAACTCAATTTCAGTAGCAGAAAACTGTCTTCCAAAAGTATTTTTCAGGCCTAGTTTTGCATTCAGTGAACGATTGCCGTCAACAATGATAAACTCGGGTGTTTGTTTTAATTTCAAAATGCATTCCTGCATTCCTTTCATTGAAGCATTCAGGATATTAATTTCGTCAATTTCATCCGGATGTAAATGCGTTACGGCGAAACAAACTGCTTTTTCTTCGATAATCGGTTTTAAGGACTCCCTTATTTTTTCAGATAACTGCTTACTGTCATTTAAAAATGAGTGCTCAAAATCGGCTGGTAAAATCACAGCGGCAGCAGTAACCGGACCAGCCAGGCAACCGCGTCCGGCTTCATCGGTGCCAGTTTCGAAGACATATCCTGAAAAATTTTTCTGAAGCATTCTGATGCGTTTTAAAACACAAAGATTGTAAAATTTTCTGTAAAAATATACGTTCTCATTGTGTTTACTGAAGCGATGGTATAAATTCATGTGTTTTTTTATTTATACATATTTATAATTTACCTTTGCTTTAGCAATCATATCCAAAAATCATTATACATACGCTATAAAATGAGAATACTTTTTTTTCTATATCTGTTAGTTCTGCCTTCTTTATTGTTTTCCCAGGAAGTAACTCCTAAAAAGAATTTAGATATGAATTCGCAATATTCAAGTATTACGGATACTGTAAAAAAGAAAAAAGCGCTTGTAGCTAAAATTGACCAATATCAAATTGTCACGATAGAACATGATACGACTATTGTAGATACTTCTTTAACCATAAAGAGTGCCTATAGACAAAATTACCTTAGAAGAGATAATTTTGGACTTTTGCCTTTTTCTAATATTGGGCAAACCTACAATGTATTGCAATACAGCCTGACTGATTTTTCTCCTTATCCTGATATGGGTTTTCAGGGAAAGCATTTTAATTTTATGAGTGCCAGTGATATTCGTTACTACCATGTAGCAACACCACTGACAGAATTGTTCTTTAATACCTCAATCGGTAAGGGACAAAATGTAGATTCTTTCATTACGCTGAATACTTCAAAAAATCTCAATTTTTTTGCTGCTTACAGAGGTTTGCGATCAGAAGGGAAATATATTAACCAGTTAACCAGTATTGGAAATTTCAGGATTGGGGCAAGTTATAATACAACGGATAAACGTTATGTTTTATATACCCATTATACCTATCAGGATGTTTTAAATGAAGAAAATGGCGGAATTACAACGGCTGAAGATTTTGAAAGCGGGGATCCAACTTTTACAAATCGTCAGCGACTGGAGGTTTATCTTACTGATGCCGAATCTTTCTTAAAAGGAAAAAGGCTGTTTTTTGATCATGCATTCAGGATAAATCCTAAACAAGCGAGCAATAATTTATATGTTACGCACCAGTTTAATTTTGAAAATAAATTTTTTGAATACAAACAACCTACAGTTTTATCAACAGTAGAAAATACTTTTGTAGAGCGATTTGGGGAATCTTATGTGACAAGTAACATTAAAGATCAAACCCGTTTTGAAAAACTGTATAATAAAGCAGGATTGACTTATGAAAATGTGCTGCTTGGAAAATTTAATTTTTTCATTGACGATTACCGTTCAAATTATAAATATTACCGTATTATTCTTAATAATGACGGGAATGGAGTTGCTGTTAATGACAATTTATACAGGCAGGTTAATAATATTGGAGGGCAGTATGAATATCAGAAAAACAAATGGAACGGAAGGTTTTTATTGACAAGATCCATTACAAAAGAAACCATTTCAGATTTAGATGCTAAGCTGAGGTATAATTTAAACGAAAAAATTCAGTTTGATTTTCGTTACCAAAACATAAGCAAACTTCCAAATAACAATTATGAACTTTACCAAAGCAGTTATGTACAGTATAATTGGGGGAAAGATTTTAAAAATGAAAAAATCAATTCGTTTAGCGGAAAAATTTATACACCATGGCTAAATGGCGAGGTTCAGTATTCTGTATTGAACGATCATTTGTATTTTGAAGATGTTTCAACTACGGAACAAAAAGCAAACAGAACTCAAATCGTAAATCCGGCGCAATATGGGAACATAATCAACTATATATCGGTAAAAGCAAACCGGGAATTTAAATTTGGAGATTTTGGTTTCGATAACACCTTTTTATATCAGAAGGTAACACAATCAGAACTGATTTTAAATGTCCCGGATTTTGTAACCAGAAATACTTTTTATTATTCGGCCTATTTCTTTGATAAGGCACTTTTTCTTCAAACCGGAATTATTTTTAATTACTTTACAAAATACTATGCAAATGATTACAATCCTGTAGTGGCGGAAATGTTTGTTCAGAATACTAAAAAGATAGGAGGTTATCCAACTTTTGATTTTTTCCTGAATGCAAAAATTCGCCAGACCAGAATTTATTTAAAAGCAGAGCATTTTAATTCGACTTTTGGCGAAAGCAATTATTATTCAGCTCCAAATAACCCATATCGCGATTTTACTATCCGCTTTGGTTTGGTTTGGAATTTCTTTCAATAAAAAACGGAATTTGTTTTTTTATATTAAAGCAAAATTAAACAGATACAGATATGGACTTTTCAAATAATATTTTAGGAACCATTGGCAATACACCATTAGTCAAACTTAATAAAGTTGTTGACGGGATTGATGCTTTGGTATTGGCAAAAGTCGAAACTTTTAATCCGGGAAATTCTGTGAAAGACAGAATGGCCGTGAAAATGGTTGAGGATGCTGAAGCAGATGGACGTTTGAAACCGGGCGGAACGATAATTGAAGGAACTTCAGGGAATACCGGGATGGGACTGGCGCTTGTGGCAATCATAAAAGGGTATAAGCTGATTTGTGTGATATCAGACAAACAATCTAAAGAAAAAATGGATATTTTGCGCGCTGTGGGTGCCAAAGTAGTTGTTTGTCCTACCAACGTAGAACCAACGGATCCAAGATCTTATTATTCGGTTTCAAAGCGACTGGCAGAAGAAACACCCAATTCATGGTATGTAAACCAATACGATAATTTATCAAATTCCCTTGCGCATTATGAACAGACAGGACCTGAAATCTGGAAACAGACAGATGGAAAAATTACCCATTTTGTAGTAGGGGTAGGAACCGGTGGAACTATTTCAGGAGTGGGGAAATATTTAAAAGAAAAAAATCCAAACATCAAAATTTGGGGCATCGATACCTACGGTTCTGTATTTAAGAAATACCATGAAACAGGCATTTTTGATGAAAATGAAATCTATTCTTATATCACTGAAGGGATTGGAGAAGATATATTGCCTAAGAATGTTGACTTTTCACTAATTGATGGTTTTACAAAAGTAACAGATAAGGATGCAGCGGTTTATACCAGAAAACTTGCATTAGAAGAAGCGATATTTGTTGGAAATTCAGCAGGAGCCTGTATAAAAGGATTACTGCAGTTAAAAGAACATTTCAAACCTGATGATGTTGTAGTGGTATTATTTCACGACTCGGGAAGCCGTTATGTAGGTAAAATGTTTAATGATGACTGGATGCGGGAACGTGGTTTTCTGGATGAAAATGTAACAAAAGCAGAAGATGTGATCAAAGATCATATTGACAAAGAATTGATTGTTGTTCGTACAGAAGAATTGGTTTCGCACGCTATTGAGCGTATGCGTAAATATAAAATTTCACAAATTCCTGTAGTTGATATTAACGGATTCGTGGGTTCGGTTGATGAAACAGACCTGTTCAGAAGTTATGTTGCCGACAAAAATGTTGCCGAAAAACCGATTAAAGAAGTAATGGGGAAACCTTTTCCGATTGTGAAATTAGGTACTTCAATTGAAGAAGTTTCAAAGCTGTTTACAAAGGAAAATGATGCTGTTTTGGTAGATTTAGGAAATGGAAATCATCATATTATTACGAAATACGATATTATAGGGGCTATAAAATAAAACAGTCTTTCCGGAAATTATAAAGGCATACATTCAAAACATGTATGCCTTTTTTTAATTATTGCTTTTTTCTTCATAATAATCAGAAACGGTATGGTTCGAATTATCTTTTTTTGAAGTTCTGTTTGGACGATCGTTTATAAATTCTTCAACTGTTTGTATGTTTTTATTTTTCTCTGATTGCTTTTGTAAATAAAGATTTTCTATTGTGTCTTTTTCAGGACAATTATCATTATCCGGATCATAATTTTTTTCGACCATGACTTTTAATTTTAATTATTTTTGGCTGAATTCTTAAAAGCTTCTTTAGCCATTTAAGTTGAAACTATTCTGTTAATAATGTAAAATTAAATGGATCAGTAGGCTCTTTTTTTATAAGATTGAAATCTGTATTTATATAATTATGAGACTAATATTAAAATGGTTGTAAAAGTTTTTATCCTTGGGACTAAAATAATTCCAGTTGGTTATTTGGATTAACAGGTTTTTTTTTAGGAGGTTTAGCATCGCCGAAAACAGTTTTTCCGCCATATTTATATGATTCATTCCGCTCTTTTTGAAGCAGTGCATCAAAGTTAGAGTTGGGTGTAAAACTTTCCTCAGCCTTTCTGGAAATTTCTGATAATTTCTGTATGGCATTTATTTTATCGCTGTTTCCAATTTTAGCACGGTTTATTGCTTTTTGTAAAGTGTCAATTGTTTCGTCATAAATTTTGACAGGAACAGGAAAAGGATGACCATCTTTTCCACCGTGTGCAAATGAAAATCGGGCAGGGTCTTGAAATCTGGTCGGGGTTCCGTAAATTACTTCGCTTACTAATGCTAATGACTGAAGAGCTCTTGGCCCCATACCTTTTAAAAGTAAAAGTTCCTCAAAATCTTCCGGATGATTCTCATGGGTTGCCCATAACATTGCTCCGAGTCTTTTCATATTGACATTTTCCATTCTGACATCATGATGTGCGGGCATTTTAAGATGTTGCATTTCTTTCATGATTTTTGTCGGGGATTCTTTCGAAAGTTCTAAAATTCCTTCTCTTGATTTTTCAGCATTTTGTGCCGTAAGATTTAAAATCGATCCCTGATTTTCGCCATATATAAAAGTGTGCGGCTCATTGATAAAAGACTTCAGGTCTTGCGAATGCCAGTGATATCTTCTTGCAGTTTTAGAGTCAGGATTCATCCCTTGCTGAATAACAGCCCATTGTCCTTTATTGTCAACAATAAAATTATGCTGGTACAATTGAAATCCGTCCTGAATGGCCGTATTGTCAACTTTTGCGGTTAGTTTGCTGCAATTTGCCAGGTTATTGCCATCAAGCCCTGTTTTTTCACCTACAAATAAAAGTTCTTTGGGGGTGAGCATAGAATGTTTGCCTTTACCACCGCAGATATAAATGCCCAGTTCTTTTGAATGTGGATTTACAGATTTTTTTAAGGCGCCAAGTACAGAAGTTGTAATGCCGGATGAATGCCAGTCCATTCCCATAACAGCTCCAAAACTCTGGAACCAGAAAGGATTACTCAGCTTACTGATCACTTCTGATGTAGAAAATTCCATTGCAATAGTTTCAACTATTGCGAAGCCAAGTTTCGACATACGTTCGGCAAGCCATACGGGTACATGTCCATAATGCAATGGAAGATCTGCTGTTCCGGAACGTTTCATGAAAAGGGATTTTGTATGCTGTAAAAATACGAAAAAATGTTTTTAATGTACTAAAACAGCAATTGGGCTAATTTATATGAATTATTCTTTTTTTGTAAAACCTTTTCTTGTCATCTCACCCCAGCCCTTAGTTCCCCTAATTTTTTCTTTATAACCCACTAAGGCAGCATATACTGTAAGCGGATGGAAGTACAAAGGTTCTATGAAAGCGGCCAGCAGAAGCTTGAAAAAATCGGCTTGTTTTGGATATTTATGATAAGTGAACTCTTCACTAAACAGCGCTATAACTGAAAAGAACACAGCAAAGGTATAAACAAAAAGAACTAACAATAGGAAGAAATGCCAGTTAATAAAACCAAAGAATATAAATAATAAGGTTATAATTAGTCCTATAAACTCTATGGCAGGAGCCAGAAATTCGAAAAATGTCCAATACGGTATACTAACGATGCCCAGAAGTTTATATTTAGGGTTCAGGAACATTTTTTTGTGAATTGTAAGTGTCTCAATTGTTCCTCTCATCCATCGGCTGCGTTGTTTTTTGAAGATTTTGAAATCTTCTGGCGCTTCTGTCCAGCAAAGCGGGTCAGGTATGTAGCTAACAGAATAGGGTAGTTTATTTTCAACCATATATCTTCTCATTCTGACTACAAGTTCCATGTCTTCACCTACCGTTTTGGTGTCATAGCCTCCTGATAGTAATGCTATTTCTTTGTCAAACGCGCCAAACGCCCCACTGATAAGCAATAGTCCGTCAAGTCTGCCCCAGGCCATTCTCCCTAAAAGGAAAGCCCTAAGGTATTCTAAAACCTGTATTCTTGGTAAAATAGCATCTGGTATGTGTACTTCAACAAGGCGTCCATTCCGGATAACACACTGGTTCGCTATTCTTACAACGCCGCCGGTAGCAATAATACGTTTGCCATGAGATTCTAAAAAAGGTTTTGCTAATTTTAATAAAGAGTCTTTGTCCAGGATACAGTCAACATCGATGCAGACAACATAAGGATTTTGTGCAATATTAAGGCCTACGTTTAGAGCATCAGCCTTACCTCCATTTTCTTTATCGACAACAATCAGTTTTTTAAATGCAGAATTTCTGGAAGTATATATTCCTCTGACTTTTTTGGTTTCGATTTTTAAATCTACTTCAAATTCTGTCAGGACAAGGTCATAGGTACTAACCAGGATTTCCATAGAATTGTCCTTACTGCCGTCATTGACCACAATTACCTCATAATTATTGTAATTTAAAGAAAGTAATGATTTTACATTTTCTTCGATAGTAAACCCTTCATTATAGGCAGGGGCAATTAAGGAAAGTTTTGGTGCAAACTCACTGGTAAGCAATACTTCGTAATCTACAAAACTGTTCTTTTTAAGATAGCTCCTTAGCGCTTTTGTAGAAAGATAAGCTAATATGAGATAAGATGACATGATTAGGATGGCATATCCAAGTATCAGGAGTATATAAGCATCCAAAAACCATATAGTTTCACTAGTAAAAAAACTCATTCGTTTGCAAGATTTACGGTTAGCGCTTGTAATACACTTTGTGCTTCATATTGTATGAATGTGTTGGGAGCTTTTTCAGTCAATTGTTCTACATGATGTAGTTTTTGCGTAAGCTTAAGTTCTTTGATGAGTTTTAGCCCCAGCGCCACAACCGTTGAGTTTTTCGATTCAAGCAGATATTCTACACCCTGTACATCGCCAATATCGTGTTTTTTGAAAGCATTTATAATATTCAGCTGCGTCCAGTCATCAACAGGATAGGGGTGTTCAGTGAGATGTATGATTCCTTTTATTCCTTCTAACTTAATGGCAGCATTGATGGCTGTGATTTTTAAGGTTTTGTTTTTGGATTTGGAAATAGAAATGATAGTATCAAAGGCTTCTGTAATATTCATTTCGGCCAATTCTGTAATCCCTTTGCATTTTACTTCCCATTTATGGCTTTTAAGTTTTTTGAAAGAAGTATTTATTAATTCTGAATCTTTATAAAACTGCTCCAGTTTTAAGGCATAAACGCCATCATAATTTTTGTGAAGATTGATAACAGATTCGGCGAGTACTGTTCTGAAGTAAGTATTCTTCAAAAAAGGCGCATAATTTAAATCTTCTTTCACCAAAGAAAAAGGAGTATCCATAAAAACTACTGAATACATTAACTCTACAATGACTTGCTCGTAATCATTTCTGAGTTTTTCCTGTTTTATTTTTCTGTTTCGGCTTTCTGTAATTAATAAATAGAGGATAGCTGATAGGCCAACAAACAAGCAGATTGAACCCATTAGAAAAGGTTCTACCCAATGACTGTTTTTATAAAGCTCCCAGATATTCATCATGTTGACTTTCTTACAAACGGATATTCAGTAATTTCTTAATTCGTATTAAGAGTACAGCTGGGCTAATAGGTTTGCCCATAAATTCATTTGCGCCTATGTCAAAAGAGTCTAGTTCTGTTTGTTCAACGCCTGATGAAGTAAATATAATTATTGGAATGTCTGAATGGATATTTTGTCTGACATATTGTGTAATTTCCATTCCGCTTTTGCCTGGCATATTAATATCTGTCAGGATGAGATCATAAGTATTCTTTTCAATAGCATCTAGTGCCTCCTGACCATCAGAGAACTGGTCAACCGCAAATCCTTTAGAGGTTAAAAAAAAAGATAATGATTTGCGTAAGATTTCGTTATCTTCAGCTAAAACTATTTTCATTGGTTTGAATATTTATCTTTGAGCAGTTAATTTAATAAAAAAATAGGGCAATACGTAAAGCTATAGCATATTTTCCTTTTATCATAGCTCCTTTAAAATTTTAACTACCTCAATAATTCCACAATGTAAAATATTTATCTTATCTAAACTTTCAGAGGTAAATTTTCCCATAATTGCTTCCTGTTCAATAATGGATAAGAAATTAGACAGATCTTTTAGCATGAAAATATCCAGACTGGACCTCATATTATGAGTCAGTTTCTTTACATTCTCCATATCGTTAGTATTAAAAGCCTCTTCCAGCTGAGCCAGCTCATTAGGGATCTTTTGTATAAACAAATCTATCATATCCTGCTTAAAATTAGGATTGCCACAAGACATTTCATCTAAAAAAGACAAATCGATCTTTCTCTTAGGCGGATGTTTGGCATCTTTAGTCAGGACTGTTTTTATAGTCTCTAAAAGCATTGCCTGTTTAAAAGGCTTAGGGACATAAGCATCCATTCCTACATCATAACAACGTTCCTGTTCCCCTACAAGAGAATGCGCAGTCATAGCTATAATAGGAATACTCAGTTTCATTTCTTTCCTGATATATTCTGTTGTTTGGTATCCGTCTTTGATAGGCATCTGGAGATCCATTAATACTAAATCATAGTTGTTTTTTGACAACAAATTGATTCCTTCTTCGCCATTTTCGGCAATATCTAATTCAAATCCAAAATTTTCAATGACACTTTTTGCAAGTTTCTGATTCAGGACATTGTCTTCGCACAAAAGGATTTTCAGTTTGCCCAGATGTTCTTCCATTAATTTTTCAATTGGAGTTTCAACGTAATCAGCTTTTTTGTAAGTAAGGACAAAAGAGAATTCTGAACCACGGCCTTCTTTGCTTTTTACATGGATTTCAGAGTTTTGCAGTTCTACTAATTGTTTCACAATACTAAGGCCAAGTCCGGTCCCGCCAAATCTTCTGGTGGTGCTTTCTTCAGCCTGGGTAAAACGTTCAAATATAGTCTTGAGTTTTTCCTCTTGTATTCCTATTCCGGTATCTTTAACCGAAAACCGAAGCGAATAATCAGCATCAGTCTCGTTAACCTTTTTTACGGATACTGTCACTTCTCCTTCTTCAGTAAACTTAAGGGCGTTTCCGGTAAGATTAACCAATATTTGGTTTAATCGTCCCTGATCGCCTATTACCATTTCTGGCAATTCGGTATCTACGAATAAATTGAATTCTACAGCCGAAGATGCTTTGATTTTTAATAAATTATAGACATGTTTAAGTGTCTTTTTTAAATTGAATGGCTGAACCTCAATAGTCAGATTGCCTGATTCGATTTTAGAAAGATCAAGAATATCGTTAATAATCAGAAGCAGGTTCTCACCTGCAATTTGCACACTATCAATATAATCTCTTTGGGTAGTATCTAATTTTGTCTGCGCCAAAAGGTCTGTAAAACCAATTATAGCGTTTAAAGGTGTCCTGATTTCATGGCTCATATTAGCCAAAAAACTATCTTTTGCTAATACAGCACGTTCAGCAATTTTTTTCTGGGCATCCAGCTCAATGTTTTTCGTAGATAATTCTAACTGATTTATTACATGTTTTGCAATAATGGACAGCGCATTTCGCTGGTCTTCATTAAGTTCTTTAGAAACATGGTCTACAGCACATAAGGTTCCTATGTTATAACCGTCAGGTGTTGTAAGCGGAATACCAGCATAAAACCTTACTTTAAAACCTCCTGTAACGTTAGGGTCTTCTTTAAATCTTTCGTTTAAAAGTGTGTCAGGGATTTCAACCATTTTTGATTCCATAATGGTATACTGGCAAAAGCTAATTTCGCGAGGGACCTCTGTTACACCGATCCCAATTTCCGATTTAAACCACTGTCTGCTCTCGTCTATAAAGGAGATATGGGCGATAGGTACACCACAAATATAGGAAACAAGTTTTGTGGCATCATCAAAAGCATGATCAGGTAATGAATCAAGAATGTTATATCTTTTTAATGCTGCTAAGCGTTCTTTTTCGTTGTGAGGTATGGGAAGTTCTATATTTTTCATTTATCAAAGGTAAATGTATAAATATAATAATTTGATATAGACTTTCAATAAATTAGAAAATGAAATAATTAAGATATTACATTTCTTCTTCTGAGTTTGAAGGCTCAGGTATTTGTTTTTAAAACCAAAAGGTGTTTCATTGGTCTTTATGAAAAAAAGCCTGCTAAAATAAGCGGGATCCTCATATCCATGATCATTATGCTGCTGCGCCAATGCACCATCAAGATGTTGAAGTTTCTATAATCGTATTGACTTTATAAAGATTTGTTTAAGGTAGGTACGGATCATTTCCTCCTGCGAAGAATCCTTTAAAGTAAATTCGTTTGGCACAACTGTCATGGGTATATTATGAATATTATTAAAAAGTAACCCGTCGCATGCCACTTCTTCATCATGGATTTGAATACAATAGAAGTCCATGTTATAAAATATAAAATAGCCTGATTCTGCACTAGGTTCCATGATAGTTAAAACCTGATTAGGACTTAGAGTTAATTTATACGTTTAAGGTATTAAATATGACTTAAGCATTACTTTTTTAAAGCGGAAGAAATAATCTAATCCAGCAGCACCTGAGTCTGGCATATTGGGATCCTGATGATGTGGATTGAAAAACTCACAATCTTAAATTCGCATTTGTTCTCGTAAAAATAAATGTTCCGCTTCTCAAAATAAGGCGTATGGGTTTTCAGGACCTGGGGTTTAAACAGTCTTATAAGTTTTCAATTTTCTTTTTGGCCGATAAACAAATTTCTTTATAATTCATTTAGCATATAAATATTTGTGTCTTTTTCCCCATTCTTCCATTTGCTGGATTATCGGTTTTAGTTCATATCCAATTTCGGTTAGCTCATATTCAACTTTAGGAGGGACCTCAGCATATACCTTTCTGTTTATGATATGATCTTGTTCCAGTTTCCGCAGTTGTAGGGTTAGCATACGTTCGGTTATATTGGGGATAGACTTTTTTATTTCGCCAAAACGCATTTTGCCTTGCAATAGCCAGGAACAAATTACAAGTGACCATTGGCCGCCAATTATATTGGCAGCATATACCTCAGCACACTCATCTTCTAAGATTTTTTTATTTTCAAAATTTGTGCTTGTAACCTTAACTTTCGACATAACTTACATTTTTGATAGTACCTTACAATGGGTTGTATATACAGCCAGTATCACTTTTATGTTATAGCTTCGCAGGACTATTTCTGTTTAAATAATCTAAAATTCAAAGTTAAATCAAAAAACGGAATGATAAAAAAAGCGTCACAAATAGTAGTATTGATGACAGTACTAAATAGTTATTCTCAAAATGAAAATCTAAAATTAAAAAAGAAAATGGACATGAAAAACACAGCTATATTAGTTAAGGCAAACGAACATGTAAAAAGAGGAGAATACGAAGCATACTTATCCTATCTTACTGAAGATACCAAATGGGTCTTTGTGGGGGAGAGAACCCTTTTAGGAAAAGAAGCGGTAAGACAATATATAAAAGAATTCTATCTGGCACCACCCATATTTGATATGGAAAGGGCAATAGAGGAGGGCGACTTTGTAACCGCAACAGGTAATATTGCCTTAAAAAATAAAAATGAAGAATACGTTCACTATACCTATTGTGACATCTGGCGATTTAAAGATGGGAAAATGGCGGAGTTAAAAGCATTCGTAATTGAGAAAAAATCCGGAATTCAGTAATTATATTTTAATAGCGTTCGAAAATACTCGTTTGAAGCATATGGGTAGTTTAATTTGAAATTCTGCTATCGCGATATTTTTCATGCAATCTGTCTATTTGAGTCTGTTAAAGCCCATTCTCAAAAAGTGGTAACACAACGTAGTGATCCATTTCCTAAGGAATGAGGCTTTTGTATTTCCTTATTTATTAGGTTTAAAAAAATTACAGTAAAGAACAATTGTAAAAGTAAATTCCGGCTAAAAAAGCGCATGAATATTTTTCAGGGTTAAACAGTCCCGTTTTTCACAACTTTTGTCCTGTTTTTCACAATACTTTAAAAAAATCACCTGTCTAAATTTGTTTTGAGTTTAGAAACAAATAAGGTATGGAGTCAAAAGGAAGTCTTAAAAGTGTTGTGATAGAAATAATCTGTTATCTGTATATCCTGTTATTCGTCTACGCGGCAGTCAGCAAGCTATTAGATTTTGAAAACTTTCAGGTACAGTTGGGGCAGTCACCTTTATTGAGTGCATTTGCAGTATGGGTGGCATGGCTTGTACCTCTTATCGAATTAGTAATTGCAGCAGCGTTGATTATCCCAAAGTTTAGGAACGTTGGTCTTTTTGGGACATTGGCACTAATGACCATGTTCAGCTTTTATATATACATCATACTTCACTATAGTTCATTTATTCCGTGCTCATGCGGGGGAATATTAGAAAAAATGACATGGAATATACATCTTGTTTTTAATATAGTATTTGTCCTTTTGTCTGTTATGGCCATCATTTTGAACAGGCAGAAAGCCAAAACATCCAATCGATGTTACAATACAGCAAAACAGATTGCCGGCACGACACTGATTAGCATTTCAGTTGTGGTTATATTGTTTCTTTCATCAGAAAATATAATGCACCGTAAGAACCCTTTTATCCGGCGTTATCCACAGCATCCTATTACACTCGATAAGACGATAGATTTAAAATTCAATTCATTTTATTTCGCTGGTAATGAAAATAACAGAATATTTCTGGGCAATTACACAAATCCATTACAGGTGGTGTCATGGGATTCAGGTTTAAAAAATAAGAGAATCAGTAAAATAACTTTTAATCCAAAAAAGATTCCCTTTAAAATGGTGAAAATTGCGGTAAGAGGGCAATATTTCTACTTGAATGACGGACATGTCCCAGCTGTATTTATAGGGAATATAAAAGATTGGAAAATAAATAGCGAACTTAAAGGAAGTCCCAGATTTTCACTTGTAGAGCCAATTGATAGTACCACAATAATATTTAGATCGAATCATGGAAAAAATGCAGCGCATGTTTTGGGAAGATTTTCTACACAGCAATCACCTAAAATCAAATACAATAGTAACCTTTTACAAAAACAGGTTGATGGCATTTTTGATACAGATGGTATAATGCTGTATGATGAAAAATTAGGTAAAATTATATATCTCTATTATTACCGAAATCAATATATAGTAGTTAATAACAGATTGTTGCTTGATTATAGAGGTAATACAATTGATACAATTACAAAAGCAAAAATTAAAGTAGCGTACCTTACAGATAAAAATCAACGTACAATGTCTGCTCCTCCTTTAGTAGTCAATGCTCATGCAGCCACTTATGGAAATCTGCTTTTTGTACATTCAAAAGTAAAAGGTCGTTTTGAAAATGATAAGTTATGGGAGCAGGCATCTATTATTGATGTTTACGATATAAATAAAAAAAGTTATCTCTTAAGTTTTGCTTTATATGAAAGACCAGATAAAAAGTTGCAGTCATTCATTGTTACAGCAACACATTTATACGCTATAGTCGGAAATGATTTAATGTCATATAAATTAACCGCAAGGATAAAAAATGAAATGAAAACAGTTCAGGGAAAATTTCCGGACAGTTAAAAATATACCGGCCAGTATCAGGAATGAACATCGAATACCTGTATAAAAAAGTAGGTCAATGTTTAATTTAATATTTACTATTATGAAAACTGTATTTTTAAAAAATGTAACACCTTTTGCAGTAGTAGCATTAGGTATTTTTGGTGCTCTTGCAACCATGTCTATGCAAACTTCAGCAGCGGCTGACGAAATTGGATACACTCTTAATCCTGAGGGAGGGTTTAACAATGTTGAGATAGAATGTAGTACTGTACCAGCTCAGGTCTGCCGTGCAAATGGGGCTAGTGGCCCACAGGCTTTTGCTAAAGATGATCAGGGTGAGTGTACAGAATTAGTGTATCGTCCTTGATTTTATGAAATCTCAAAAGTGTAAATGCAGTTCCTTAAATGGAACTGCATTTTTTTATATAATTACCGTATTGCTTCTTCAATCCATGGGGCAGGTGATTCATCTTTTAGATAATAATCAAACCATTGCTGTACACGTACTGAAAAATCCTTCTGGTTCGAAGGTTTTAAGAGGCTGTGTCCTTCGTCAGTATAAAATAAGGTAACATTTATTTTACCCAGACGGCGTAATGCCATGTAATATTCAACACTTTGGTGCCAGTCCACATGCTGGTCTTTTTTACCTGTCCATAAAAGCAGAGGTGTAGTAATTTTATCAGCATTAAAAACAGGAGAATTAAGCTGATAAGCAATAGGATTTTCAAAAGGACTTTTGCCTATTCTCCATTGTTCTTTGTTCATCCGCCACAAATCAGCTTTTCCGCTATCCCATCCTACGGTAAGATAAAAACTGTTCAGGTCAGTTACTGCAGCTCCGGCAATCGCTGTGGCAAACAGCTTGGTTTGCGTAATGATAAA
Organism: Flavobacterium flavigenum; assembly: GCF_027111255.2. NCBI lineage: Bacteria > Pseudomonadati > Bacteroidota > Flavobacteriia > Flavobacteriales > Flavobacteriaceae > Flavobacterium > Flavobacterium flavigenum. The sequence continues at coordinate 4,279,232 of NZ_CP114285.2, forward strand.
CGCAGTCTCATAACCTCCGAACGAATGTCCTGTTAGCCCGATTTTATTCGGATTTACTAATCCTTTTTCAATAATTTGTTTAGTACCGGACACAACACAGTCCGACGCCGAAATGCCGGGATTTCCTTCTTCATGAATAATATCAGGCAAAAAAACAAAATATCCCTGTGTGGTAAGGTTCGTAGTATTAAAACCATCTTCCAGATAAACACTTGGGTTTCGGTACAAATGAAGTTCATTAGACTGATTTTCATAGATGTGTACTACCATAGGATATTTTTTAGCTGTATTGTATCGTGCAGGGTATAACAATACACCTTTTATATTTTGCTTTTTCGAATTTTTATAGTGCATAAGTTCTGCCTTGCCCCAATCATAATGATAATGTTGCAGGTTGCTTTCAAAAATTGGTTTTGCCTGTGAAGCAGCCGTTTTATACAGTAGTGTCGGAGGTACATCAAACTTTTGTTGGGTATAGAAAAAAGTATGTTTCTCTTTATTATAAAGCAGTTGCTCAGCATAAAAATCTCCATAAACAATAGTTTTAGGTTCAGGTTTTTTTCTCCATTTAAAATAGCCGGTCTTGCCATCTGCTCCCTCACCTCGAAGAATAATTCCGTTTTCTAAATCAACTATATCGTTTCTGAATCCTTCATACAAAAGATTAATTTTCTTCTTAAAAGGAATATCAGCTATTCGATATTGTATCGCTGATTCCCTTCCATGTGTTAATCGTCTAAACGAATTTCCATTAGGCTTGATAGCCCACAAATCATATTGGTCATAAATTAAAATTTCCGCATCATCAGGAGTCCATCCCGGATTACCGTAGGGCGATGATGTAACCAGTTTATAAACTTTTCCAGAAAAAGTCCCGTTAGTATTGCCAGTAACATTAATATGTGATTTAGTCTGAATATTATAAACCCACCAATTGTCATCTTTAAAATAAGATATGTATTTTCCGCTGGGAGACGGAATAGTGTATCGTGAAGAACCGGAATGGTTTTTTAATAATAATTCCTTTTCATTGGTCTTTAAATTTACAAGATAAAAATCCCTGTTCCCATCATATTCAAATTGGGGCTCATAAGCTTTCGGATTTGACAAAATAGCATAGTGTTGGTCGCCTGTTAGCATAAGTTTTGGTAGATCATTGGTAGTAACAGCATAAAAGGTATCCCTTAGCACAGACCAGACAAAAACTTTTGACTGTTCCTCAAACTTTCCTTGTTTCTGCTCATGAGGATAAATCCATTTGTCATTGGTATTCCAGATTTCTACAGGTGATATTTTCTTAACATCTTCAGGCTTGGTTCTCTTTTTAAGCGAAACAAACACCCTTTGCAGGTCGTCTGATATAGTCACTTTATAGGAGGGACCTAAAATAATGGAACGGTCTTCCGGAAATTCCGGCTGTGTAGAAACATTAAGGAAATGGAGATTTTTGTTTTTTAAAACATAGTAATACAGGGTATTATGGTAATCAACTTTTGTTTGTCCAAGAAAGGCAAAAGACTTTCCTTTCTTATGCCAGACAAAACCATCAAAATTAGAATCATTTTCTCTCAAAATCCAATCAATAACAGTACTGCTTTTAAGATTAATAATGCCAACTGAATATTTATTGTTAGAGAAAACAGAGAACGCTACAGTATTTCCGTCAGGACTTAACGAAAAATTCTTGACTTCTTTGATTTCTTCTGTTTTGCCTCCCGATGGATGCCTGAGTATTAAAGATTGCGTCTTATGTGCTGATGCTACTAAAAGCAATAACCTATTAGCTTCTTTAGAATACGCATATTGAGAAACATCAGCAATCCGCTCCTTACTTCCAGTGTTGAGGTTAGTAATTTCTAATTGATTTCCTGTAAGTGTAATAAACTCATTATGTATCGTAAAATCCGACTGATCGCAGGCAGGATAATGATAAGTGGCAGTAGTAAAAGTGTTTCGTACAAACAACGTATCAGTATTATTTGTATAATCCATCGTGTAACTGATCCATTTTGAATCACTGGATATTTTATCAGAACGAAGTTCTCCCCACAAATGATAATCATCAACAGTCAGTTGTTTTTTTTGCACCACCTGTCCCCATGAGGGACAGGTCACTAATGGCAAAATAAAAAATAAAACTGCGATTTGGGGTAAAAATTTGAAATCCATAAGTATGAGGATTAAATATAATTATTGATTAATAACCCGGATTTTGAATACCCAAAAAAGGATTAGCAATTAATTCAGTTTGCGGAATAGGAAATAAGGCATCAGTAGAATTCCACCCTGGTTTCAAGACCGACAATACAGCATCCAGTTGATTAGATCGTTTAAGGTCAAAAAAACGATGACCGTGTTCCGTAAAAAACTCCCATCTTCTTTCCTGTAGGATAGCGGTCAGGGTTTCCTCTTTGCTTACAGCAATTGTTTCTGGTAATCCTGCGCGTTTTCTCACAGCGTTCAGGTCTTCTTTGGCACCTATTAAATCACCCTGTTTTGCTCTCGCTTCAGCACGAATAAGATACTGTTCAGCAAGTCGAAAAACAATAGAATATTCTTTAGAGGCAGTGGTAACGGTTTGCTCTTTGTATTTATAAGCATGATACCAATTAGAGGAACCTTTGGTTACCATTTTGATCCAGTTGAGTTTACGCCCGTCTGCAGGATCAAAAGAATTGATTAGATTGCTATTCAGGGCTACAAGTTGCGGTGGTCCGGCAGTAAAAATAAATAAGGAACCTTCTTTCGTATTTTGTCCGGCTGTGGCCGACTGCAATTGCCAGATGGTTTCTTTAGAGTTGATTAAAAAAACGTCACTCAGTTTTGGGGTCAGCACGAATAAGGCAGTCTCATTAAGAACGGCAGAAGCTTCATTGGCAGCCTCAGCATACAATTGGTTATAGAGATAAACTCTCGCAAGTAAGGCTTTCGCTGCATATCGGTTCGGGATACTTCTGTCTGCCGGATTGTATTGTATCTTTAGTAAGCCGATAGCATGTTCCAGATCTGCAATTATTTTTTTATACACCTCACTAACAGGCATGCGGGTTACTTTGCTGTTGGTTCTGTAATCCGTAGTGGTAATATAAGGCACATCACCATAAAGGTTAGCAAGATAAAAATGAAGCAAAGCGCGGATAAATAGTGACTCACCTTGTAGTTGTTTTTTGTGCTCCTCACTAATATTCTCGTTTTTTTCTATCGCTTCAATAATAGAATAGGCAGCGTAAATATGATTATAACTCGTATTCCAGTAGGTAGCAATAAGAGTATTAGTAGGCAGAAGTACATTATTATAAAAATTAAAACTGGCATTTGAAGGAGTACCGTAAGCAGTAATTTCATCGCTGTAATTGCCTAGTTGGTTCGAAAGACCGGTATTATTTCCTGTAAGTATTCCTCTGTCTCTTATTTTTGCGTAGATATCCGTTAAGGCGGCATTCGCAGTAGCATAATCTTCAAAAACGGTTTCTTTTGTCAGTTGGGAATTGGGTAGTGGCACCTCGACAAACGAATCGCAGGAAACAAACAAAAAAGAGAGCATCCATAAGCGTATGATATAGAAGGTAATAATGTAAATAGCTTTCATGTTTTCTAAATTAAAAGGTTAATTGTAAGCCTGCGGTTATCACTTTTAGAGGAGGCAGGTATCCGGTAAAAGTAAATTCAGGATCACCGCCTTCATACGGGGTAAAAGTCAGCAGGTTCTGAGCCTGTAGTGAAACAGTACATTGCGTACTTTTAAGGCTTAGCGGAACTTTGTAAGAAACAGAAATGTTTTTCAAACGAACATAGGAAGCATCCGTTATACTGCCAGTACTTTTATTATATAAATTGTCTCCCTGCACCGCAGCACTGTTTACTCCTGTTGTATAAATCTGATAGGAAGCAGTATCTCCCGCATTGATCCAGCTGCTGCCTGCTGTAAGTGGTTGGTTGGTCATTTGCCCTGCAAAACCCATTGCATACTTGATGTTATCCTGCTTAACAAACTGAAAAAGAAAATCCAGTTTCCAGTTTCGATAGCGAAGCTGATTTTGAAGGCCTCCAAAAAACTCAGGATTCAGGTCAGCTATAGTTTGTTGGTCTTCAGGAGAAGTTATTCTTCCGTCCTTGTTCAAATCTTCAAATTCATACACGCCCGTTTGCGGGTTGACACCTTTAAAGTTATAAAGCAGCAGTATATTCAAAGGTGCTCCAATTCGATATTTTTGACTGTAGGTAGAGGTTGCAAGTCCGGGAAATGCAACAAGGCGGTTACGGGCAAAAGTCAGGTTAACGCTGGTAGTCCAGTCAAAATGGGGCGTATTAAAATTTACAGTACGCAAAGTAAATTCCCATCCTGAATTTTCTACTGTAGCAGCAAGATTAGATTGTAGTGAGGTAAAGCCTGTTGTACCCGGCAACGGAACGCCTACAAGCTGGTTAGAAGATCGGTTGCGGTACCATGCAGCGGTAGTAAAAATCCGGTCTTCCAAAAAGCCTAGTTCCAGTGCTGCCTCGAGTTTTTTATTGGTTTCCCATCCAAAATTAGCATTAAACAAACGGGTAGGTTGCATCCCTACAGTATTGTTGTAATTAGCACTGGCAGTGGTATACGTGTCCAAAAACATATAATCACCAATCTGGTCATTACCTGTAGTACCAAAACTGGCACGTACTTTACCAAAACTTACCCATGGTAATGCAGAAAATAAAGATTCCTTATAAAACAGCCATGCTGCCCCAACAGCTCCAAAAGCAGCAAATTGGTTCCCCGGACCAAATCGGCTGGAGACGTCACGACGGGCAGTCAGGTTCAGGATATAGCGCGAATCGAAACTGTAATTGAGTCGCCCAAAAAACGCCTGATACTTATATTGGGTGATTTCATCAAGCAGTATTTTAGGGAATTTAGCAGCTGCCAGATTATAGATTAGGCTGTTGGAGCTAAAACCACTTCCGGACTGATACAGCTTTTCTGTAGTCTGTTGCTGAAAAGTAGCGCCTAAAAGCACATCTAGCGAATGGCTTCCAAGCTGCTTTTTCCAGTTAATCTGTGGTTCGGCAATCCATGATGAGCGGTCGGTATCATTAACGTAAATAGCAGATTTGTCACTCGTAATATTAAAAGCAGGGTTATAGATTGTCGAAGGAGAAGTACGGGTTTCAGTTGTGCTCAGGGCAGTATAGCCAAAACTGCTTTTGAGTACAAGCTGTGGCAATAGCTCATACGATACTACTGTATTGGCTACAAGGTCGTTGGTTTTCGATTCAAATTTGGCGTTTAAATTTCGCAACGGATTATCCCATGTCCCGTTCTCCCAATTCAGATTGCCGTCTGCATCATACAAAGCTGGGGCATTAGGAGCAAGCGCACGTGCATCATAAGTAAGGTCAAAAGCAGGCAGGTCGTTGTTCTGCGCAGTATACCCGCCGGAAAAAGTGACCCTGAATTTGTTGTCTGCAGAGCGGTGGTTGATATTGATTTGCGCACCGCCTTTTTTATATAAAAAATCCCCAGGAATAGACTGCACCCAAAAGTTTAGACAAATTTATAATTAATTTTGATAATGATGAGCTCGATATTGTATCGGGCTCATTTTGTTTAAATTTGACTTGATTCTTTCTCTATTGTAATAGATAATATAATTTTCGATATCTTGTTTTAATTGACTTATAGAACTGTACTTTTTAAGGTAAAACAATTCGGATTTTAATATCCCGAAGAAGTTTTCTATAATCGCATTATCCAGACAATTCCCTTTTCTGGACATACTCTGTACGATTCCTTTTTTTTCAATAAATGCTGGTATTGTTTCATTTGGTATTGCCAGCCTTGATCAGAATGTAAGGTCAAATTAGTATTGTTTGGTATTTTCTTAAATGCTTTTTTTAACATCACGACCACTTGACTAAATACGGGTCGTTCCGCTAGCTCATAACTGATAATTTCTTGGTTGAATAAGTCTATAATAGGCGATAAATATAGTTTTTTTCCTGATACATTAAACTCGGTTATGTCGGTTGCCCATTTTTTATTTGGAGCTTCTGATTTAAAATTGCGTTCCAAAATATTAGGTGCGATTTTGCCCTGTTCCCCTTTATATGATTTATATTTCTTTATTCTAATAATGCTTTTTAGCCCTAATAGCTTCATCAATCTGAAAACTGTTTTATGATTGATAGTTATCCCTTTATTGTTCAATTCGTCGGTAATTCTTCTATAGCCATAACGACCTTTGTGCTTGTGATAAATGGATTTTATAAATTCTTTTATGATTTGATACTTATCCACAGATTTGTTTTGTTTTTCATAGTAGTAAAAACTGCTACGTGCCATATTAGTACGATTCAAAAGTAAATCTAAATCATATAAATGCCTTAATTCCATTATGGCTTGCGCTTTTTGGCTGCTTCTTCGGCTTGAATTAAGGCTTGTAGCTTTTTTAGCAAATCGTTCTCACAGCGCAGGGCTTCAATTTCCAAGAGAAGTTCTTCTTCCCTGGATAATGGCTTGTCTGATTTGCGTTTTTTACGTTTGAAATTGCTCATAGATTTGGGCCTGCCTTTGGGTTTTGGTTGTAATGCTTCAACTCCAAAGTTAGCAAAATCTTTTTGCCATTTTAACAGAATAGCTGCATCGGCAATATTAAACTTCACCGAGGTCTCGCGTAAGGAAAGTGATTCTTTTTTAATGGCTTTTAGAACCTTTAACTTAAAATCAACCGTATAATTATGATTCCTTCTAGGTAATAAGCCGTCTTTGCCGTATGCTTTATAAAAAGCTACCCATTTACGGATATTGGACTCGTCCAAACCCTTCAATCTTGAAACATACACGTTCGAATAATGTTTCTTTAAAACTAATTCTACACATTCTAACTTAAATGCATAATTGAATTTTACTTTTCTGTTCATAAAAAATGCCCCAAATAGTGTCTAACTTTTTGGGGCATGTTCAGAAACACCGTGGTTTCCTGATGATAATTGCCGCTCAGCAAAAACTGAGTGCGCTCTGACCCACCCGATAACGTACCCTGAATATCCTGTTGCAGTGATGTACCTCCCAGCAGTTCCTTTTGCCAGTCGGTATAGCGATTCTGGTCCCAGGTGCCGTTAATATCGTAATCGGTCGCGCCATAACTCAGCCCGTCGTTTACAAAAGCCTGTAGGCGCATCGCAAGATACTGTTCTGTATTCATGAGTTTCATAAATTTCGTTACAGTTCCTGCACCCGTTGCCGCATTAACCGTAAAAGTAGTTTTACCCGCCTTTCCTTTTTTGGTGGTAATCAGCACCACACCATTCGCACCACGCGAACCGTATATAGCCGTAGCATCGGCATCTTTCAGCACTTCGATGCTTTCAATGGCATCGGGATTGATGCTGTTGAGCGGACTGGTAACACTCGGGTAAGTAGACGCAGTCTGGTTATACCCAATGGGGTCAGACGCATACGGAACCCCGTCTATAATATACAAAGGCGCATTCCCATCAGTACGGATGCTGTTCTGTCCACGTATCTTGATGTCAAAACCGCCTCCGGGCACTCCGGTGGTCTGTGTAATGCTCACACCCGCCATACGCCCCTGCATCGTAGCCAGCACATTAGTCACAGGCTGGGTTTCAATGTCCTTAGCAGTAATGCGGGCAATGCTTCCGGTACGTTCGCTTTCTTTTACCGAATAGTATCCGGCATTCACCCGCACTTCCTGCAAGGTTGTGGTGTCAGGATGCAGTACAATAGCAATTGTAGTACGCCCCGCAACAGGAACGACAGCCGTTTTAAAACCGATAAAAGAAACTACCAAAGTATCCTGAGGCGAAGCAGAAAGACTGTATTGACCGCTATAATCTGTAATAGCAGTAGCATTGAGTTTGCCTTTTAGGGTAATCGTAACCCCGGGCAGGGGAGCAGTACCATCTGTGACAGTACCCTGAATGTGATGTTGTTGAAGAAAAGTGGATGATTTCCGGACTCCGTTTTTGGAGTAAACAGGGAAGAAAGACAATAATGAACCCATTAAAAATAGGCAATAAAGAGCCTTGCCACCCTTAATAAATGAAAATTTATTCATAATATTGGGTTGGTTAGTGAAACGTTGGTTTTGTTAGCTAAGGTCCTCTACGCTAGTTTGGCGACGAAGTAGAGGGCCATTTTTTTTGTCATGGCGAAAGGCGAAGCAATCGCACTAAAATATTATTCTCTCATAGGCAGCAAAAGGGTATAAGTTAGTTTTGGCTGCGAAACTTTAAAAAATAAATTAGAAGTATTGGCTAAGAATCTAAGTGGAGTAATAAGCATAAAAAAGGCGCGGAACTCAGCTTAAACGTCTCTGGCACTTGGCATGGCCACCACAAATAAGTGAGCCCACGCCAAAGACGTGAGCACCATACTTATCATCTCGTGGTATAAACTGCCAAGTTTTGAGCCGAGATTCAAAGCGAATGCTTCAAATATTTTTTATTAGAAGAATCGCAAAATTAATAAATGATATTTATTATTAAGAATAGATATCACAATCTTTCTCAAAGATAAAAAATATTATTTGTAATCCAAGTGGTTTACATGATATTATAGAAAAAAATCAAAATTGCAGTATGGCAGAATTGACAAAAGAAGATACTATACTACAAAAAAAGATAGCAGAAAGAATCCAGTTTTTACGTTTGAAAACTGGGCTTTCACAAACAGATTTTGCCCAAAAAAACCATATTGATAGGCAAGTAATTAATAGGTGGGAAAGCATTAAAAACAAAAGAGGCGTAACTATATATTCTATTCAAAAATTTTGCAAAATGTTAGATATAACGTTGAAAGATTTTTTTGATGATGAAGAATTTAAGAAAGATGCTTAGGCATCTTTTTTTATTTTAAAATTAAATTTAAAACGGGTAATTATACGTGGTTTCTTTATATTCCAAAAAACTAATTTGCGGCTTTAAAAAGCAATTATGGAAAACCGTAAAGTAAAGTTAAAACTGTTTTATATGTTTGTTATTGAAAATTAATCAGTTGATGTCTTAAAATATACAAGATAAAAATGCATTCTAATTATACATTTAAAATTGGGTAGATTGGCGAATGTTTCTTTCAGATATAAATAATTTAGGACTCATACTAAAATTATCGCATTTCAAAACGAAATTCACTCTTAGAAAATGATAACAAAAATAAACCTAAACAATGTAGCAAGCTATAAAAGTCCAACGGCTTTAGAAACTGATAAAAAAGTAAATCTAATTTATGGTTTAAATGGAACAGGTAAAAGTACTTTATCAAACTTTCTTAATAAACAAACTGAAGAAAAATTTAAAAATTGTTCTGTTGACGGATTAGATGAAAATAAAGAAATACTTGTTTACAATCAATCTTTCATTCAAGAAAACTTTTTTGAACCTGAAAATTTGAAAGGAATTTTTACACTTTCAAAGGAGAATAAAGAAGCAGAAACAAAAATAAGTAATGCTAAAAAAGAAATTGAAAAACTTGAAATTGAAAAAGAAACAAAAGATAAAGAATTTGTTATTGAGCAATCTTCAATAAATCAAAAAACTGAAAATGCGAAAAATACTGTTTGGAAAATCAAAACAGATTATAGCGGTGGTGACAGAGTTCTTGAATTTTGCCTAGAAGGATATAAAGGTTCAAAGGATAATTTATTCAGCTATATTATAGGATTACCCAAACCAGATCAAAAACCGACAAAAAGTATTGACGACCTAAAAAAAGATTTACAATCTATTTCAGGAAATAATGCAGAAAAATACCCTTATTTGCCTAAAATTAGCTTTCCTGCACAAATTGTAGAAAACGAGCCTATATTTACTAAACAAATTGTTGGTAATGAAAATAGTTCTGTATCACAACTAATAAAAGAACTTGGTAATTCTGATTGGATAAAAACCGGCTTACAATACTTACCTACAGAACCAATAAAAGAAAATGAAATTTGTCCATTTTGTCAAGAAAAAACCATTTCAAATACATTATTAGAAAGTATTAAGAATTATTTTGATGCTTCGTACGAAGCTGATATAAGTTTTTTGAAAGCTTTTTTAGCAGAATATTCACTAATAATAGAATCAATTCCAAGTAAAGCAATATTTGAAACAAATCCAAAGTTTGAAACAAACAAAAAGGATTTTGAAATTAAGCGATTAAAATAAAATATATGTTTGAAGACTTAAAAGAAATTTGGAGGAATATTGAGCCAAAGGAAAAAAGTTATTTGAAGACAGGTTTGTATATAATATTAATTATTGGCTTTGTATCAGTATTTCTTCTTCCTTGGCTACTAACGCGAGAAAGTATATCTTATGTCGACTATAATAAAACGGGAGCTATAGGGGATACTATAAACGGGATAGCTGGGCCATTTATAGCATTAGCTGGAGCAATTTTAACTTTCTTGGCATTTTATATTCAATATAAAGCCAATTTAGAACAAAGAAATCAATTTACTAAAACAATAAAAAACCAAGAAAAGGAAACTAGAGAACAACTTATCCAGTATAATAACAATTTAGAAAGACAGAATCAGGAAAAAAAGGAACAAGATAAAGTATGGAAAATTGAAAGATTTGAAAATCAATTTTATGAAATGATTAGACTTCATAAAGAAAATGTTAATGAAATTTCAATTAACTTAACTACTTCATATTGCATTGGAAAAGAACAATATATTAACGTTGTAAAATTAAATGGGAGAGAAGTTTTTAAACATTTACTCGAAGAAATAAATATAATTTATTATATAGCTAAAAGTAGCTATATTAAGAATACAAGTCCCAATTCTCTTATTAATTATGCATACGGATTATTTTTTCACGGCAATCGGTATGATAAAAAAATAACTATCACTAGTCCTGAAGAGGAAGAGTACATCAAATTTATAAATACCATAATTGATATTAATAACGACCATAAATCTACAGACTTAACTCAATTAAAAACTATTGTTGAAAATCATATAGGTTTTAAAAATGCTGTAAATTTAAACTTTATATTAGGGCAGGGGCATTCATCATATTTAGCACATTATTATAGGCATTTATATCAAACTGTCAAATTTGTGGCCGACCAAAATGAAGAATTTATAAGATATAATGAAAAAAGAAAATATCTAAGAATTCTGCGAGCACAACTCTCAAACCAAGAACAGGCAATGTTATTTTATAATTGGAAATCCAATTTCGGAAAAAATTGGGAAAATGATACAAATCATTATCTAACTGATTATAGAATGATACACAATATTTATAATGAACTTATAATCAAAGATTTTAATCTTATAAAAATCTTCAATCTAATGCAAGAAGAACCTACTTATAGAGTTGAGGAAGGAAGAGCAAAGGATATGTTATTTGAATTTGAAGATTGGGAAAAAGAAATTTTAGACTAAATAATTCTTTGTAATACTTTACAGTTAAATTATGGAAAACTTCGAAGAATTTCAGAATAGATTTGATGATATAACATTCTCTCTTTCAAGAGATGATATTATGGAGCTTAATAAGTTGGATAATGGACCTTTGAATAATGTAATTAGCCGAATCAATAAGCATTGTTATGGTGTTACCGTTGTTGATGGGAATAGTCAAATAAATATAGAAATGTTTTATGTGACTAATGACAATGAACTACAAGGTTATATTATTAATTTAATCTTAGATGAAAAGTATTATTTTCATCTTTTAATGCGCTTTGCAACCTTTCTTGCAGAACAATTTGAAGATGTAAATGCAATTTCTGCATTTAATACATTTCAAATAAAACTTCGAGGATTTTTAGAAAAGTTAGATTTTTTTACTACTACCTCATTAGAATTGAAGCCCTACTTAGGTCAAAATGCTGTTATGGTTTCTACTGGTTCAAGAGGAATTAAAAATATTATCTTAATTGAACACGCTGATTTTTATAGAGATTTCTTTAATAAAAATTACAAACTTGAAAGAATAAAGAATTCAGAATATGTATACTTGATGGTAAATAGTGATTCTGGCTATATCAAAATTGGTACAAGTATAAATCCGCATTATAGAGAAAAAACTCTTCACTCTCAGGAACCAAAAATATTTTTGATTGCTCAATGGAAGTGCAATAAACATGTTGAAAAACAACTTCACGAAAAATTTAAAGATAAAAGAATTCGAGGAGAATGGTTTAATTTACAATTGAAAGATTTAAAAAATATAGAAGAATTTATGTCTAATTACAACTAATCATGATTTAAAAAATGTTGTATTTTATAATCTCAATTTTATTTTTTGTAATGAAAGAAGTCAATGTATTTATTTGAACTCAGTTATACTCTAAAAATTAATTATAACCTTCTAGGGAATGAACCAAAAAGAATATTTCAAAATAAGTGAACAAAAAAAACTTCCTGCTAGATGCCCTATATTACAATATTGTACAAGAAGAGCTTACACGATATATTTTTTTAATGATTTATCAGGAGGAGAGACTAAAAGTATTGTAGAAATTCTTCAAAAAGAGGATTTACTAATCTCTGATTTTACAGATAAATCTATAAAAATAATAGGAGAAATGCCTTCATATATAAATGGAAGACATTATAAAGTCTACGAAAATTTTTGCCCAGAAATTAACTTATTCGATCCAATTGGATTCAGATATTCTAGAAAAACGGCTAGTTCAAGTGGAGAGTGGGATGATTTAAGAAAAGTTAAATTCAAAAATTTAGACTATAAACATTATAGCGAATGCTCAGAGTTTTCTAAAATTCAATTTGAGAGAAATATAAATAGAAGAAATATGGCAGATAAAAGGAAAAACCCAACTTATAGGCAAAAAGTTAGGCTTTTGCAAGAATCAAAGAATAAATGTGCTTTTTGTGCTTTTTCGGATGCAGGAAGAATCCAGTTTCATCATATTGATGAAAATTCAGCAAATACAATATTAGAAAATTTAATTTCAGTTTGCCCAAACTGTCATTCACTGATTGGAGAAAAAGCAATCACAGAAAAAGAGGTACTGATTAAAAAAGAAAATCTAAAGAATGATTATTTATTAAGCTTGAAGGAATATAAATCAAGTATTGAAATATCAAACAGTACATTAAATACGCCAATTTTAGGAAATAATAACGTAGTTAATTTGACTATAAAAAGTGCTCAAAAAAAAATAATCCAAAAATATCCAGAAGGATCTATTGGACAAAATGTTATTATGTATGGCTATTCTAAATATTTAGCAGATAGATATTCTGAATTTAAAAATTTTGAATTAAAATCTAAAGGACAAGTTTTTAACTATGCAAGTTTTTATGGAAAGGTAAAAAAGGATTTTAAATCGGGAGGATTTTTTCATATTCCTCAAACTCGTTTTTTAGAATTAACATCATATTTGCAAAGAAATATTGATAGAACTGTTTTAGCAAAAATAAATAAAAGTAAAGGTGTTACACGAAATTATATTTCATTAGAAGATTACCAATCAGAAAACAAATAATTAATTTGTAATTGAAAGTTATTTATTGACATAATCCAAACCTGCTCTCAGAAGTGTTCCTAATGAAACGCTGTGCAAAGTCGGAGACGTTTGCACAATTTTTTTAATGTTTTTGTAAATTCAAAACCTCTTAAAGGCTCCCGACTTTAAATAACTGTTTTGTGTAATTTGGTTTAATTGAAAGAGTAGAGGCAACCAATTATTCTTTTGATCGTTTGTAATCTTTTTTGGTTATTTTTGAGAAGATATAAAACGAAACCTAAGTAGATATGAGAATATTTGTTTCGCATATACAGGTTGGTGATATAAATATACTACAATGAATCATATAAGTTTAAAGGAGGCACATATCATTCAAAAAGTAAATCGTGTTTTATCGGATATTGGTTTTGACGTAAAAATAATTGAATATATTGGGTCTACACCAAGTCCAGATTTAGTTGCAGAAAAAATTGTAGACAATAAAATTTATAAAATTGCTATTGAAATAAAAGGCGATTCAGGTCAAAGAAAAGCATTAGCTAATGGAGTTGAAACACTTAATAGAATTCAATTACGAAATAAATATGATAAATTGCTATTAATCATTCCTAATCAAATTTCTTTTAAATCAAGTTATAAAAGATTAAAATATAAGAATTTAAAATACAATCCTGCGGGAATAGAAATTATTGATGTCGAAGGCCTGGACAAATGGGCCAATAGTCTTCCTACGAAAGAGGAAATTAATAATGTTATATTTTACATTAGACAATTAAATAGAAATTTGATTAAACTTATCTCTGAAAATGCAAATAACTTGAAAATGTTAGAATGGCGTGATTTAGAAAGAGTAATTGCTGAAATATTTGAAGGTTTAGGTTTTGAGGTGACTTTAACGCCTTCAAGCAAAGATGGAGGAAAAGATATCATTTTGGAGTGCAAAATAAATGCCATTTCTAAAACATTTATTGTAGAAATAAAACACTGGAGAAGTCAACAAAAAGTTGGTAAATTGGCGGTAAAAGAGTTTAGCCAAATAATAATTAACGAAAAAAGAGAAAAAGGACTTTTTTTATCTACCTATGGCTTTACTAATAATTACTTTGAAAGCTTAACTGAAAGAGAAAGAAAATTGGTTCATTTTGGTGATCAAGGTAAAATTGTTGAACTATGCAAAAAGTATGAAAGAGTAAAAGGTGGAATATTGAATCCAGTTGATACTTTTGAAGAAATGTTGTTTGAAAATACTTTACAATAATATCCTCTGGCTGGCGCGAGTGTCACACTCGTGCACACAATCAAAATCAATGAAACTTTCTATACTTTAAGAGTAAATATTTAAATATTCGGCTTTATTGTTTGTAATCTTTTTTGGTTATTTTTGAAAATATATAAACGTAATAAACATTCGTATAAATACCCAATTTCGGGTAGAGTTTCGCAACTTTAACTGCATATAAATAATTTAGGCACAAGCTATAAGGACTATGAATAAAAGAATTTCCAAAATATCGAATGATGTACAAGACAGAAATTCTGTTGCTTGGAAAAAACTATGTGAATACATTGATCAGGTTGCTGAAAACGGAACCGACGAGTTTGTTCCGAGAGAAGCTCTTGGAGACGAATTGTTTGCTAAAATTTTCACTCTTCCGGAGTCAATCATAAAACTTAAAAAAGTTAAGAAAATTGGACTTTATGGAAGTAATCTGAAGAGGATTCCGCCTGAAATTGGACAAATGGAATCGCTTGAGTTTTTCGACCCGTATACTTCTTATGACTTACATTGGTTTCCATTCGAGATTTATAAGTGTAAAAAACTAAAAGACAGTCGAATCAGCACGAGAGCACTTTATGGGAATTATAAAAACCGAATGGGATTTCCAAAACTTGACCACAATCCAGTTAGATATTATGGAGACAATTTAAAATGTAGTGTCTGCGAAAAGAAGCTAACATACGAAACAACCAACCAGATGTGGATTACTGCACACGTCGGCACTGATACAATACCAATGCTTGCTAATTTATGCTCAAAAGATTGTGAGCAGGAATTGCCTAAACCACCAAAAAATTATGTTAATTTTCCACATAAAGGCGGAGCTGATTTAAAACAGCCAGATATGGATGAGTTTGACTACATAAGGGCCAATTATCGAGCTGTAACTCTTGAAGAAATTGAGTCTGGTAAAAAAGAAACTAAGAATGGAAAACTGAAACTTTTGAAATTAATTAGAAAGATTTGGGAAAAATAAAGGAAAAACCAGTGCCTAACAGTGTCCCAATTGGCGCTCGTTTGCAACGAGTGCCACTTAAATTGTTATCCCAAAAGTAGCGTTTGCAACGCGGCCAAAAATAATATTTTGAGCTTACACTACTGTTAAAACATTTTACAGGTGAGCGGTATTTTGAAATTTAATTTATACATTTGTATTATAATTAGGTGCTAAAAGGCAGTTTTTCAGCATTCTACCTTAAACCTGAATTAAAGAAAGCAGTTTTTACCGGAAAGCTGCCATAAGTATTCTAATGGAAAAAAGTATTAATATAGCACAGGTTTTCCCAAAACATCTTTTCTGGGATATGGATCTTGATAAACTTGATTTTATCGAAGATAAGGCTATTATTATACCAAGGGCACTCTATGCCACCACTTCAGAGACATTTGAAGATGATATTTTAAAACTCGAACAGATTTATGATCGTTCTGAAATTGTTTCGAATCTTCAAAACACTAAACAGAACATCAGCAATATGGTATGCCGTAAGGTATCCGAAAGATATAATATTCCATCTTTCAGCAGATATAGTCTTGTTGGAATATGAGCGCAGTCTCTCCCGTCCTAAGAAAAACCATTCAGGAGTTATTTACACTTCCTTCCTTAGAGAAATTTGGTTTGGGAGGTGGAACCAATTTAGCTTTGCAGTATAATCATAGAATATCAGACGATATCGATTTATTCTGCCATGAAATAATAGGTTTAGCAGGTTATGAACAAATTATAAATGAGGTTAAAGGTTTATATGGCGAAAAAGTATTCGGCATAAGTTTTCCCTGCGATATAAACGACCAGTTTACATTTTTAAGGTTTTTTCTTAAGGCAGACGGACTGACCATCAAAGTCGAAGTAATACAGAACATGAAGCATCTGGATCCAATAGAAGTAACAGAAGGTATACGGGTGTTCTCTAAGAAAGATATTGGGCTTTATAAACTTTCGTGCGCTGTTAATCGCGGAAGCAAAAAAGATATTTACGATTTAGATTTCATTACCAATGATATCCCATTAATTAAACTCTATCAACTGCTCCAATCCAAAACCGAACGCTATTGCGAACCTGAAGATAAATCAATTTTTGATCTGGACGGTGTATGCGCAGTAAAACATCCCGAAAAACTTCTGGATTTTGACAATATTCCTACTTCTGCCAATATTCCGGCACATACACATGATAGCATTAACATCATAGAAGGAGGCAAAACTTTTGCTGTGGCCAAAATTGAATGGCGTAGTAAAATGAGAAGGCTTTATGAATATTTAGGCCTTCAGTTTCCTGGCCCAAAAGGCATTTCAATCAGATAGGAAATTCCTCGTTCCCCGCAGTGTTCCTAATGAAACGCTGGCATATGTCTTCGACTTTGCACAATTTTTTTAATGTTTTTATAAATTCAAAACCTCTTAAAGTCTCCCGACTTTAAATAACTGTTTTTGTAATTTGGTTTTATTGAGTAGAGTAGAGCTAAGCAATTATTCTCCTGCTCTCCGAAGGGCTCTTAAAAGTTACACAAACGTCTTTTTAGATTTTACGGATAAACAAGTCTATTTTAAAAACTTTTTAAAATTGCTAAAGTACTGAAAGTTGAAAATAGGTATTTACACTTGATTCATTTTTTAGTAAAGAACTATTTTGGCTTTCAAAATCTATTAAATGTGGAAAACCGTAAAATGGAATAAAAATAGTTTTGCATTTTTGATAAAAAGTTAGTTAAACTCTTTATTGACAAAAAAATAAAATCCATTTTCGAAAAATTCAACGAATATTCAAATTTATCAATGAGATACATTCCTAATTTAATCCCAGAAAAATCACAAGTATTAAAGGAATATTTTAAAGAAAATATTCATGCTAAAAAAACATCAAATTCATTTCAGCTATTTTCATCATGGCTTGGTGGTATATTTTTTTTACTTTTTGCATTGAGTACATTAAAACATCCATTATTGACACTAATTTTAGGGTTTATTGGTTTTGTTCTCATACCACCAGGTCACAATTATATTGAGAAAAAATTTAGATTTTGTTTTACTACAAAGATAAAATCCATTTTAACTTGCGGTCTTTTCTTGTTTTCTATTCCTATTCTGGAGCATTACAATGCCATCGACAAAAAAGAAGCGCAGCAATTAAAGCTTAAAAAAGAGAAGGAAGAAAAACTTAGGTTAATAGCCGAAAGAAAAGAGCAAATTAGAAATGATAGTTTGATTTTTTATATTAATGCAAGTTCAAAACTAGCAGATAATCATAAAACTAACGAAGCCTCAAAAAAACTCGAAAAAGCAAATTCTTTTGCAAAATTACCCTGCTGTCCGAAGTGTTCTATTCTAGTGCTGTGCATTCTTCGACTTTGCACATTTTTTTAATGTTCTTATAAATTCAAAACCTTTTGAAGTCTCCCGACTTTAAATAACTGTTTTGTACAATTTGGCTTTTTTAAGAAGAGTAGAGCAACCATTTATTCTTTTGATCGTTTATAATCTTTTTTGGTTATTTTTGAGAGAATATAAAACGAAATAGAATTGCGCCAATCTACCTTGAAATGGAGTGGATATGCGAATGTTTGTTTCGCATATAAACAAGTTAGCGGTGATTTTCTAGAACATCTGATTTAATTAGAACTATTGATTTTTATGAAGATAATAATAAACATCAAAACAATCATCTTTATAGAGAAACTACTAATGTTAAAATAAGTGGCTATCATATTGATTAAAATATAGAAAGTTATATATTTGCAGTATGAAAAAAATCATCACAAAAGAATCAATAATGAAATCTATAACCAAAATGGTTGCAGATAAAGCTACTGTTCGTTCTTTTTTGAAGGGAAACACTTCTATTGAAACAGTAACTCAAAAAGGTATTAAGTTTGCCAAACCTTTATAACTACACTTTTAACGAAGTTACAAGTACTTATAATTTTACTACTAAAAATAACATCGAATATAAAGTTGTATTTATAATTGATGAAACTCTTGATTCTGTATCTGAAGATACTATTGAAAATGTATATCAAGTAATTATTGAAAAAGTTAGTGACATTATTGAACCTTTTGATAGTGCCGTTGCGCGAACAATTGATGACATAATAAAATCTTTCTTTGAAAATGCTCAAAATTCTTTAATTTATATCTGTTCAGAAGATGAAGAAAAGGCAGAAATTAGATTCAATGTATTTGACAGATGGTATTTAAATAGCACTTTCAATGAATTTGTGACGAAAATTGACAATGTTATTAATTGTGAAGCCAATGGAGAAACATACTTACTTTATACTTCCTTATTGTACCATAATGACAATCCAAACGTAGATTATGTTCTTACTGCATATAATAGCATTGAGGAAGTTTTAAACTCAAAATAAAAACCCCGCTGTCCGAGGTGTTCTATTCTAGCGCTGTGCAAACGTCTTCGACTTTGCATAATTTTTTAAATGTTCTTATAAATTCAAAACCTCTTAAAGTCTCCCGACTTTAAATAACTATTTTGTGTAATTTGGTTTAATTGAAAGAGTAGAGGCAACCAATTATTCTTTTGATCGTTTGTAATCTTTTTTGGTTATTTTTGAGAATATATAAAACCAAATAGAATTGCGCCAATCTACCTTAAAATAGGTGGATATGCGAATGTTTGTTTCGCATATAAATAAGTTACCTCCTATATCACATAACCAAAATGAGAAAAACACTTCTAAAATTTCATCTAATTTCAGTTTCGTTCTTAATTGTAAATTTTTCATGTGGAATTTCTTTTGACATAAGCTTAAATTATAGAATAACATTACTTGTCAAAATATTATTTTATTTATCCGGAATAGTTTTGTTTTTCCTTAATCTTAAACCATTTAAAAAGATTGCCCCGCTCCCGCACGAATCCTTTCGTGTGGGCTTTCCGTTCAGTTCAAAATGCCACCTTCTCACCGGAGAAAATCATACTGAAAAACTATTTATAAGAATATAGATAAAATCATTTAATAAACTCCTAAAAACAAATTACCCAACTGGCGCTCGTTTGCAACGAGTGCCTACTTAAATTGTTATCCCAAAAGTAGCGTTTGCAACGCGGCTAAAAACAATACCCCTCTCCGAAGTGATTTATGAAAGCTAAACATCCTCTTTTGCTCTGGTCATAGTTGCATAAACAAACCGTATTTTTAAAACACGTAAATATACTCGACTGTTATATAGTCTTTTATGATTATTTTTGAGAAAATATAAAACGAAATAGAATTGCGTCAATCTACCTCAAAATGGGTGGATATGATAATGTTTGTTTCGCATATAAATAAGTTATCGGCTATTCTAACAGTCATCAATAATGTGGAACACTAAAAAATAAATAAAATGGAGCGTATATTACTTTATTACCCATCAATCAATATCCCTGATGGAAACTGGTTAAGAAACTCTTTGCTATACACAGACAAGGTTGCAAGCATTTTCCCTTTTGAAAATATTGAGGACGAACGAGTAAATGATGAAACAAAAGCTCTATATGATGAGGGGCTATATAAACCTATTTCAGCTTTTAAAGAATTTAAACCATCAGATAAAGAGTTAGAAACGTTCGAAACGAACTTTATAGATACTTTGAATTCAGAAGAATTTCAAAAATTACAAAATATCTATCAGAGATATAATCGACAAAAAAATCTAGGATTTGGTGATTATGCGATGTATGTTAACAAACTTACTGAAAACATATCTGATTATTTAAGACACACTAACCGTCTAAGATTCGACTATTATGAAGAGGTCAGAGTTGAAAAATTTTCAGCGATAATTTATATGTCAATGCTTGCTGACTATTTAGCTTGTGTAAATAAAGACTTGGTGATTCCATCAACCGACCAACAAGAATTTGAGAGACTTGCATTTCAATTGGCAGACAACAAGATACTAACTCACAGAATTCAACTTGACAATTGCTTACCTACTCCTTCACCTGCCACATCAATAAAAGATATAATTAAATTTAAAAAGAAAAGAAAGTTCGAATTACTCCAATTCAGAGAGGTTCTAGACAAAGTTGAGTCAGAGATTAATTCTACGGATAATTTAGCTGATAGGAAATTGAAACTGATACAATTCCATGAAAAAATTCAAAAAGAATTAATAGAGATAAAAAAATTATTAGGTGACTCCAAATTAGATTTTGCTCTAAATTGTTTCAGTTCTCTTCTGGACTTTAAACAGAAAGAAGTTGCTGGAACTGCCACAGGCTTAGGGCTTGCAAGTGCTGGACTTGCTGCCAGTATGCCATTTGTTGGATTAGGTGCTGGTGCATTAATTCTCTCCGGGACACTCGTTTCATCATACAAAAAAATCAATAGACAGGTTGAATCAAACAGCTCAAGCTATCTTTATTTCGCACAACAAGCTGGAATATTATCATGATGAGAAGAACAGCCGATAACAAGGTATTGCCAAAAGCGGAGGTGACGAGCTTCTATGACATTTTTGTGCTTAACAGAACTTTAGTTTTTCAAATCAACATTAGTGCTGAATTCCCAACTGGCGCTCGTTTGCAACGAGTGCCTACTTAAATTGTTATCCCAAAAGTAGCGTTTGCAACGCGGCTAAAAACAATACCCCTCTCCAAAGTGACTTATGAAAGCTAAACATCTTTTTGCTCTGGTCATAGCTACATAAAACAAACCCTGTTTTTAAACAGGTAAATATACTCGATTGTTATATAATCTTTTATGGCTATTTTTGAGAAGATATTCAAAACACAAGCTAAAATATGATATTGACTATTAGTATTGTTTCTGTCGTAATAATTAGTGCTCTATTGGTTTACCGACAGCTAATAGAAAAGAAAAAATATCAGGATACTACTTACCTGTCTAATTTACAGCAAATTATTTTGTTTTTCGATACCATACAAAATTTTGACGACTATGTTACCTGGGTACAACGAGACGAGATAAAAACAAGGTTCTCTGCTGTTGGAAAATACTTTAAAAACAAAACTTCTTTTTACAGAAAAGAAGAAAGTATTAAAAAATTCAATGACGTTTTCCAAGACTTTGACAATTACATAATGGAGTACAATAAAAACTACGTTCTGTCTCAAAAAGAAAAACTAAATCAATACTTCGATAACATTGAAGGCAAAAAATTAGACGATCAACAACGATCGGCATTAATAACAGACGAATATTCAAACTTGATTATCGCTGGCGCAGGTTCGGGGAAAACCTTAACTATTCTGGGTAAGGTAAAATATTTAATAGAGCAGAAAAAAGTAAAACCTGAAAACATTTTACTTTTATCATTTACTAAAAAAACGGTCGATGAATTAAACGAAAGGCTAAAAAACATCGGCCTGGACGCACGGGCAACTACTTTCCATAAACTGGGTTACGATACCATAAAGAAATACCACGCAATTGTTCCTGCTGTAACAAATGCAAACACATTAAGCAATGTTGTAAAAGCATACTTAGAGAAAGATATTTTTAATAATGCAGAAGCGCTGGAAGCCTACATCGTGTATGTTGCGTGTTATATGAATATTCCGGAAGAACACGAAAGTTACAATTCGCTTGGCGAGAAATTAGATACCGAAAAAGGGGTCGATTTTCAGACTTTAAAAGCGAAATGCGAACCGGAACCGTTAAACAAAGTGGCAAAATCAGTCCTGGACACGATGCAGGGCGAAAAAGTAAAAAGTGTTGAAGAACTTACCATCGCAAATTTTTTGTATTTGAATGGCATTGAGTACGAATATGAAAAACCATATCCTTTCGGCAATACAATGTATCGCCCCGATTTTTATCTGAAAGAGTACGATATTTATTTAGAACATTTTGGCGTTGACGAAAATAATAGGGCAAAATGGCTTACACCCTTTAATGAAAAAAAATATCTCGAGGATATGGAGTTAAAAAGAGAAACTCACAAGACGCACAACACCAAACTTTTAGAAACATATTCCTATTACAATCGCAACAAGATTTTGCTTGACAAATTAAGAGAAATGTTGAACAACGAAAATGTAGCTTTTAAGCCAAGAGACGTAAAAAGGATCTACACAAAAGTGGCAGATAAAGACAAAAATTTTGGCAAAGAAATTACAAAACTAATTGAAACATTTATCAACCTCAGCAAATCAAGACAATTAAACTACGATTCGATCACCTCTTTATTTTCAGACAAGAATAAAATGCATAACCAGTTTATGCTTGAAAGACAGGGAATTTTTTTAAAGTTTGCGCTCCAGATTCTCAAAAAATACGACAATGTGCTTAAAGAGATAAGCGAAATTGATTTTAATGATATGATAAATCAGGCAACTGACCTTATAAAAGAAAACAAACCGCAATACAGCTATCAGCATATTATCATAGACGAATATCAGGACATTTCATATTCACGTTTTAATTTAATCGAAAAAATTCGGGAGTTATCAGGAGCAAGATTAATTTGTGTTGGAGACGATTGGCAGTCCATTTATCGGTTCGCGGGTAGCGACATTTCGTTGTTTAGTAATTTTGAAAAATATGTTGGTAAATACGAGCAGTTGTTTATCGAACAAACGTATCGCAATTCACAATCGCTTATTGACATAACTTCTAAATACATTCAAAAGAACAAAAAACAAATTCAAAAAAATCCAAAATCTAAAAAAGAACCTTTAGAAAACCCAATTAAGTTTGTTTATTATTCACAAGACAACGCCGAAGATGTTTTCATAAATGAAATCCAGGCGCTAATAGACAAAAATGGTAACACACCAGTTTTGGTTTTAGGACGTCATAGTTTTGACATAAATGAATTTATTAAGCTCACGCCAAACAGTAAAATAAAATATGACGAACGCAGCGACAAATTAGAAATAAAAGGCTTTGAAGACATTGACATTAAATTCATAACGGTTCACAAATCAAAAGGTTTAGAAGCAGACAATGTAATGGTGTTAAACCTGAAAAATCACTTACTTGGCTTTCCGAACAAAATGACAGACGATCCGATGTTGTCGTTGTTGCTTAGCGATGATGAAGAATACCGTTTTGCAGAAGAACGAAGATTGTTTTATGTAGCACTAACAAGAACGAAAAACGAAGTCGTACTGCTTATCCCGACTGATGTTTCTCTGTTCGCTGAAGAATTAATAGCAGACAACGATTTTTTATTTACTGCAAACAATGAAAAACGAAGCAAAACAAATTGTCCATATTGTCAAACCGGTCATCTCGTAATTAGACATAACTCCATTAAAAACAATCAATTTTTAGGTTGTTCCCATTATCCCGTTTGTAATCAAACTTTTAGCAATATCGAAATTTTAGAAGACAAGATACTTTGTCCGGGTTGCGAAAGTGGGTTTATGACAAAAAGAAACGGAAAATACGGAGATTTTCTTGGATGTACTAATTATCCTAAATGCACAAACACGATAAATTTACAATGACAATTCCTGAAAAGTGAATAACAGTTTGGTGCAATAATTAATTCCTTTTCTTCTGATCTTCGAAGTACTAATTAAACGCTTGTAGATATCTCGTTACGCATGCATTTGTTTCCCATGATTTAATATTGAATTTAATTCCAATATATAAAACGTTTAATTCTTCAAAAGGAGACAGGCTGCCATCAATCCAAAGGCATTTTGATAAGTTTTTAATCTCCAAAAACAGCTTACGAAATAGTAAAAAAACATGATGCCAAAAACAAATACTTGGAAGAATTCCTAACCATCTTTCTCGATTTAGAGAACACAACCGGATTTGATTACTTAAAATTTAGGGAAACTATTCAGCCTTTGATAACGATTGCCAGTAATAATGGGTTCTTGTTTATGAGAGAATAATTAAGATTTAGGCATTACCTACTATGCTTTAAATTATTTTAGATAAAAATGTAATTATTTTAAAAACAAGTGTATATACTTGTTTTAGGGTGTTTTTTTATGTTTATTTTTGAAAAGATAATGAATATGCATATTGGCTTAATAGGTGGGATATGCATTAAATCAAAATTACTAGATATTTCTTTTGGTATAGCTGATTGTAGAGATGACGGGGTTGAAAATTTACTACGGAAAGGACTTATAAAATCGAGAAGGATTAATGTTACGGAAAATCCGAATGCAAAACCGGAAAACTTCATTTGTAGATGATAAAATCTTAAACTTTAGAAATTATGAAAACGAGAATTTCTTTAGCAATAGTGTTGCTATTGGTTGCTGTGGCTAGTTGGGGGCAATGCAATTGTGCTCCCGATTCATTAAAAAATAAAAGAAACGATATTTCGGGAAATGAATTAGGCGTACAACCATACAATGCCGTTACACATCTTTTTGTAAAACGAATGTATAGCGATTTTCATCCGTCAACAGCATCATTTATTCGAAAAGACGTATTGATTACGGCTAATCATTGCTTGATAAGAAGTCCTTTTATCTCAAAAATAAAAATGAGTATAAGCGGAGTTGTTGTCGAGTTAAAGAAAAGAGATTTTAAAATATATCATTATCATCGGTCATTATTTCATAAAAAGTCAAAGGATATTGCAATACTGGTTTTAACTTCACAAGGAGTCGAGAAAATTGAAAGTTTAAAATATTCATTTTTTGATGCTTATGCATTTAATAATTCAACTCAGGAAAATCTAAAAATACATCTTACTGGGTTCCCTTGCGATAGACAAGATAAATTGGTTGACAAATTTTGTTCATTTAGAGAACTAAAATCAAGCAACAACGCTGTTACTGTTGGTTATCCCAATCTATTCACTTGTAAAGGAGATAGTGGAGCACCGTTATGGTATGAGGATAATGGATATTTTAAATTGATTTCAATTCATCACGGAGGTAATGATTTCGGTGCATTTGGAACGGATGCAGTAAATATCGGAACGAAAATTACTGATGATGTAATCACTTGGATAAACAGTAAGATTTCAAACAATTAAAAATTATGGCATATTATAGCTTGCTTCCCGCAGATGTACAATCATTACTTTTAGAAAGGCACAATATACGACGTCAACTTTTGCTTTTTGATAAGATATTTCTATTTCACGATTTTGAAGTTTATAAGAATATTGAAAAAGAGGTATTAATGATAGCAGAACAGGCCGGATTAGTAGCCTATGAATATATGAAAAGTTTTTATCGTGATATTGAAGAATTATGGAAAATTGGCAAAGCGGAACAAATCAATATAAATATTATCGGTTTAGAAACAGATGCTGATGCGATAAAATCAAAGGAAGAATATTTATATCATAAACAAAAAAGCGAATTTGCTATCAATCGCCTTGATTCAGGTGAAATTATTTCAGAAGATGAGTTTTTAGAATCAGCAACGCACGGATTGTTGAAGAGTAGTCTGGAAAATAGAATTGCGGCAGCATATTATAACAAACATAATTTCAAAGGCGGAAAAATAATTCCCTTAATAAGTAAAATTGAGAATCAAAAAATTGAGAATATGTCTGAAATGCTATTAGTAACATTGAATAAACTGCCAATCATAAATGAGGCGGTTCCAATAACTGAAATAGTGCAATATAAGAGTGAAAAAAATCTTGACTATGCAAAGCTGTTAAATTGGTTAAACACTCTTAATACAGAAAATTTTAACTTTAATGAATTTAACGACAAAATAAATTTTTTAAAATTAGAATATGAAGAAAATTTAAAACTACATAGACTAAAATATTCTTATTCAACTTTTCAGACAATCATTTCGTGTACAGCAAATGTTATAGAAAACTCATTAAAGCTAAAAATAGGAGATGCTGTTAATACTATTTTTGATATTAAAAAGCAAAAAATAGAATTGTTACAACAAGAGAAAACATTGCCCGGTTCGGAACTGTCTTATGTTGTAGCTGCAAACACAAAATTTTAGACTTCTCTGGCTTCCCCGCTGTCCGAAGTGTTCTAGCCTAACGCTAAGTAAATGTCTTTGACTTTGCGTAATTTTTTTATGTTCTTGTAAAATCAAAACCCCGCCCCGGATCCCCGCAGTGTTCCTAATGAAACGCTGGCATATGTCTTCTACTTAGCGCAATTTTTTTAATGTACTTGTAAATTCAAAATCTCTTAAAGTCTCCCTACAGTAAATAACTGTTTTATGCAATTTGGTTTTATTGTATAGAGTAGAGCTAAGCAATTATTCTCCTGCTCTCCCAAGGGCTCTTAAAAGTTACACAAACGTCTTTTTAGATTTTACGGATAAACAAGTCTATTTTAAAAACTTTTTAAAATTGCTAAAGTACTGAAAGTTGAAAATAGGTATTTACACTTGATTCATTTTTTAGTAAAGAACTATTTTGGCTTTCAAAATCTATTAAATGTGGAAAACCGTAAAATGGAATAAAAATAGTTTTGCATTTTTGATAAAAAGTTAGTTAAACTCTTTATTGACAAAAAAATAAAATCCATTTTCGAAAAATTCAACGAATATTCAAATTTATCAATGAGATACATTCCTAATTTAATCCCAGAAAAATCACAAGTGTTAAAGGAATATTTTAAAGAAAATATTCATGCTAAAAAAACATCAAATTCATTTCAGCTATTTTCATCATGGCTTGGCGGTATATTTTTTTTACTTTTTGCATTGAGTACATTAAAACATCCATTATTGACACTAATTTTAGGGTTTATTGGTTTTGTTTTCATACCACCAGGTCACAATTATATTGAGAAAAAATTTAGATTTTGTTTTACTACAAAGATAAAATCCATTTTAACTTGCGGTCTTTTCTTGTTTTCTATTCCTATTCTGGAGCATTACAATGCCATCGACAAAAAAGAAGCGCAGCAATTAAAGCTTAAAAAAGAGAAGGAAGAAAGGCTTCGGTTAATAGCCGAAAGAAAAGAGCAAATTAGAAATGATAGTTTGATTTTTTATATTAATGCAAGTTCAAAATTAGCAGATAATCATAAAACTAACGAAGCCTCAAAAAAACTCGAAAAAGCAAATTCTTTTGCAAAACTACCCGTTGACCATGAAAAAATTATAGTTGAGAAAAATAAAATTTCCTCAATAAAAACTTTTGATCTTGTTGATTCAAAAAAATACAACTTGGCTATACCATTATTAAGTGAACTAATTTTAAAAGATAGTAGTAATTCAAAACTATTTTACAACAGGGCAATTTGCTACAGTAAAACAGGTCAGATTAAAGATGCGGTTAATGATTGCAAAACAGCAATGAGATTAGGGGATAAACCAGCTGAAAAATTATATGATAAAATAAATCCAATAAAAAAGCGGATAGCTTATTATGTTACCCGCTGTTGTGATGGTTCTACATCTAATGCAACAGGAAGAGGGGCTTGTTCGCATCATGGCGGTGTTTGTAATTGGAGTGAACCAGTTTATGAAGAATATAGAAAATACGAATAAGATATGAGCCAGACTATTTTTCAGAATGTACCTCTTGTAAATACAAGTTTTTTTCAAAAACTATTTAAACAATTACCAATGGAAAATGGAGTAATTGAATTGAACAATTTATTAGCAGCATACCCGATAAAAGAAATTTCTAAAGAACATATTTCTGAGATAGAAGAACGCTATCAAATTAGTCTGGTACATGAATTCAGACTTAATTTAGAAGAATTTTATGCGGTGTATTTAAATTTTTGTTTGTCAAATAAATCTCTTAATGACGATGATATTGCAAGTCTTTCTCACTTAAAATTTCTACTCTCCCTAAATGACGAGACAGTAGAAAAATTAAATCATAAAATCGGCGAGATTGTTTATAAAAAGTGCTTTGAAAAAGTTATCCATATAGCCCATGGTATACTAACGAAAGAAGAAGAAGCTTTTTTAGAAAAAATGGAGAAAGATTTAAAATTGCCAAAAACATTAGTGGAACGTTTTACTTCTGAAATAAGTAGTAACTATATTCAAAAATACGCTGAAAAACGAATCAACAATTTAATTCTGTCTCCAGATGATGAGAAAGAAATAAAAAGTATTGGCAAAAATTTAAATATAGATATAGAAAAATCATTTAGCGATCAAATAAAGAAGCAGTTAAATCAGCTTAAATCCTATTGGGCTATAGAGAATTTACCATTTACTGCCTTTGAGCCAAATATAGTCATTCAAAAATCAGAACAGTGCTATTTTAAAATTCGCTCGGTAAACTGGTATGAATTAAGAAGTATTAGACAGAAGCCATCGTTTTACAATTCAAATGCCAGGGTATTAAAGGAATTTTATTTAAAACCAACATCTCACAAATCTATGAATCATAGTAATGACTATCTAAAGTATATTGATAGAGGAGACCTGTACTTGACCAATAAAAGAATTATTTTTATAGGGACTGTAAAAAACATAAACATAAGGTTTGAGAAAATATTGAAATTAACGCCAAAAGCTGACGGAATAGAAATAGACAAGGAAATAGGAAAAGCAGTTGTAATTCAGCTTCCGTATAATGCTGATGAATTTGCATTGATTCTTGAAAGATTGATTAGAGAACGTAGTATTTAATTCTAACTGGAGGTCGTTTGCAACGAGTGCTACTTAAATTGTTTTCCCTAAAGGAGTGTTTGCAACGAGGCTGAAAATAATATTGTTCTAGTTCTAGTTAGAGTGAACGTAATGTTTGTAAACACCCACGCCTATTTGAAGTGTTTTTATCAAATAGGTTTTTTAGAATTCGTAAATGATAAATGCCTATTTCTTTTTAATTTCTGAAAGTACTTCTAAAATTTTATCAGTAAATTTTTTAGTTTCAAAATTTTGAGGATCATCATGACTGTCGTTTAATTTTTGATCAATGTTAGCATGGAAAGCCGGTACAAGCCATTCGTTTTTTCGAAAACTGGAACAGATATATAGCAGTGCAAGCCTTTCATACTGAGCATCGGTAAATCCTGGTTTTGGTGCTACAGGAGCATTTTTTTCATTCCCGGGAGGATAGACCCTTGGTTGCACTAATTCAATATGAATATATAAACCACGCGATTGTGTCCCTAATGTTTTCAGTTCAAATTTTGTAGCCCTTAATCCTTCTGAGAAATCTGCAGCGGTTTTAGATTTTCCGGTTCTGGTAAGATAGACATGAGTTACTTTTTTAGTCCATTGGCTGACATTATTAAAACTCCAGGACTCATCGTTAATATTCGATGGAAAATCAGTTTTATAAACCGGAGAGCTAACATCGTGGATAACAAAATATTTCGCAAAAACCTTTTTACCACTAACAATGATATGAGAAACAGGAGAATTAAGGTCTCCGCCAATTTCATTACTGGTGATATTTTTAGAGGATAGATAGTTTTGAAGCTGCTCCTTGGTTACACCAATTTTAATACTCAATAGGTTTAAAAAAGCAGTGTCCAGTTTAGCTTCCTTTTCAGTTATTTTGCCCCAAATTTCAATATGCCTCATCAACATCTTGGCTTGTGCTGATTTGGTACCTTTATATTCCATTTTTGCTTTGTCAAATTCTTCTGAAGGAATTTGTGCTTGTATAGTTGTTATCTTAAAAGATACTAATAGGATAAGAAATAGATTTTTCATAATATATTGTTTTACTGAAATTTAGCAAAGAATAAAACACCCGCTCCCGCACGAATCCTTTCGTGTGGGCTTTTGAATTTAGATTTTCCACACCCTCGCGCCTTAGCAGTCTTGAGCTTCTTTACGGCGTCAAGTTCTTTCGGAGCTTTACTGCATCTCCTGATATTCGCTATATCTTTTTATCTTTTTCTGGTCTCGTTTTTTAACGAGACCAGAAAAAGAATACCGTTCTGTCAAGGCTAGCGGTTGTGATTTAATAGACGTTTTTACTCTATCTCTGACATTAAAACTTAAGATATACTAAATAACCCACTTGAAACTCACCATATCCATTGTTTTCCCAATCAGATGTATTTGTATAACGATACCTA
The DNA here is from genome assembly GCF_027111255.2 of Flavobacterium flavigenum. Lineage (NCBI taxonomy): Bacteria > Pseudomonadati > Bacteroidota > Flavobacteriia > Flavobacteriales > Flavobacteriaceae > Flavobacterium > Flavobacterium flavigenum. Next base: position 4,309,833 of record NZ_CP114285.2, read on the forward strand.
AAGAAAAACTTATTATCCCCTTTTGGCGATGGTGCATAGTAAGTACCCAATTCAAAACGATGCAACCAATTTGATGTAAGCTTTTGGTTTTCTACAAATTGTTTTTCTGAACTTACAGTATAAAACTCTTCATTATTAGGCACAATGGTATTAAAAGGTCTGTATCTCAAATAAGCACCAAAACGTTCTTCGGGTCTAATTCTTAAAATAAAATCTGGATATGCTCTTATTATATTAACGTTTTTATCAAATCGTCTGGTTACATCGGTTGCCAATGTATCTACTACATTTACTCTTCCATAATGTATACCAGCATTCAACTCAATACGTGCTTTAAGTAACGGGAAATCGAAGGAAGCTATATTCAAGTCAGCGCCTACGGAAGTGTTTTCATACTTAATCATGTCTAAAAAAGTGACATATCTATCTGGACGGTACTCATTATTCACATAGCGATCTGCATATTTGACCTGTAACTGCTTGTTTTCATCACCTATTTTAGCCCAGGTTAGATTAAAATTGATATAATTAACGAGACCAAAATTAGAGCTTCTTCCTGTCCCCAATACCATTCTTTTTGTCCAAAGTGGAATATTTTTTTCAACTTCAAATTGCAGCAATCCGTTCGGATTTCCTTCCTTCAGACCTAAAAAATCACTATAGATATTAACGTTTAATATTTTTGCCGAGGTTTCTTTTTTCAACTCAACAGCATTGCTTTTCGCGAAATCGTCAGATGGTAAACTCACCACTTGATCTTTTGGACTAAAGTCTAAACGGTCGTTTTGATGTCGTTGAACATATAGTGTTATGACATTCGTTACAGGCAAAGAGAATATTTTTTCAGCCCCTTCAAAAGCGTATAAGGTATATTTATGTAAATCGGCAAAATCTGACTTTGAGCTAAAACCTATTGGAAATTCGTTTTCAAATTTTAATTCTTTACCCATAACGTTGTTAAAAATTTCCTTCACGATACGTTCATTATAGAAATTTTCGAGAATTTTTTTTATATCGTCGTAATCAATCTTTTTTTCGTTGAAAAATCTAATCAGATTTTCATCAATAAATGGAAGTTTTACTCTTCCCACTGCTGTTATGTGTTCTATAAAACCATCGTTGATATCTATCTCAATAGTTTCTACATCAAAATTCCATAACGGTATTTTCTTGATTTTTAATCTATGTTCTGCTATTAAATTATCTATGTTATTATGAATATTTTTTATCTCAGCTTCATTTGATTTAATTGTGTCCTTTGATTTAATTATTTCCTTATTAAGACTATCTTTTTCAATTTTTGCATTTGACGGATCAACTGGAATAAGTTTATTATAATTATCAATTTTTCGATGATAATATTTAATCGAATCATTCATCACATTGATTAAGTTCTCTAGTGTTCCACTTTGATTCTTTAATTCAATTGTTGGGTTTAATTTATTAGATATATCTATTGCTTTTTTTTGATTTTTTAATTCAATTTCTCTATTTTTTGCTTTATTGTAATCCTCCAATATGATCTTACGTTCAAACAGAAGAATATTATAAGGTTTGATTTTTGAATCCATTTCCTTATCTATAGTTTTAATTTTTTTTGTAATTGTATCAATTAATGACTTTTTTTCTGTGTTCATCTTTTCCAGTGACCAAATTCTCTTTTTATAATCAATATAATTCAATAAAAAGCCTTCTTTACAATATCCTTGAATTTCATATACATTATAAAGCTCTTTTAATTTTTTTTCTGCATAATGTTTAAATTGTACTTGGGCTTTATAGGTTCCTGAACCTTTGGTGTTTTTATAAAAATCAGAGAATAATTTCGTCTTGTTTTCAAAATCATCTACAAATTCCATGAAAGTAAACTCATTATGTTTAGTCGTTTTTTCTCCTTTTTTTAGTAAGATATTCTTTGCTACTTTATTCTTTTTTTCTCTTTCAAAAATAGTATCTCTCAAATCTTTTGCACGTCTAGTAAAATAAACATCCGCATCAATGCCTTCTATATTCTTTTTTGTAATTGTAGTATTTAAAGAATATTTTAAAACACCAGCGACTGGCTCAGTATCATAGGCAAAAGCTGTAATGACTAATGCATTAAAAAATTGATGAATATTTCTGATATCCTGAACTGCAATTTGCTGTTTTTGAGTAGTGGGGCTATCTTTTAAATTCGTGACACGCTCTTTTATAATGCCATAGGTCTTTTCACCATCATTATCTTTTATGCTGTTAATTGCATCAGTAAGATGTTTTCCAAAAGAAACTTCGGTAAAAGGGAATACCTGGAAACTTATTTCCTTACCGTCGTCGTTAATCAAGACCTCATCTTTAGCGCTTTTTAAAGTAAATGTTAAATTATTTACTGAACTGGCAGCGGCATAAATCATAATTGTTTCTGTTTTATCCTTATCTGGATCTGAAACAGAATAATTATAAGGCTGTATTTGTTTTTGGGCATGCAAACCAAATACTATAAACAGAAAAAGAAGGTGTAGTTTTAGTTTCATAAAATCAGTTTTGGTGAGTTAGATTAAATTGTAGTATGCGCTCATTACTTTCTTCTGCAATTGACACTTTACCAGATAAGTTCGTTCCATTTAAATTTAAAAGGTCACTGGTAATATTTACTATTGGGGATAAATTGGTGCCATCTCTTTTCAGAATTTTACCCGATATCATATTTCCTGTGTTAATATTTCCTTGTAAAACCACTATATTATCCTCATCATCTTCTTCAGCAAAAAACTTGAATTTCCCTTGATAATCTATATATCCTGTACAGGTAAGGCTTTTTACAAATTCATTGTCATCAGTGTAAACATTGAGTTCCCCTTTATAAAATCCGTTTAGTTTGTGGTCAGAAACAGCATCATTAAAATTTAAAATCGATGCGACAACATTTTCGTCTGAAAACAGCAGACTTGTTTGTTCCATTTGAAAGGCCTGACTTTCTTTTTTTCTTAAACTTAAAATATCACCTCTCTCAATAAACGAGAGATTATTATAGTTTTTTTCATTGCTATCAAATGCTAGTACAATAAATTCTCCTGAAATATTCGAATCACCTATATTTTTTAAAACCAAACTATTACTATAAGGAATAACAGAGCTGCTGTTTTCTGATTGTTGTGAAAAATCAAAGCTAATTTTGTTAGGAATGATGTAAGAATATTTTTTGGGGGTTACTTCAGGCTCTAAATAACTATCATTTTGACAAGAACTAAAAAAAACACAAAATGATAGAAAAAACATAATAACATACAGACGAATTTTACGCATAATTTGATTGATTAAGATTAGTTATATCATTGCCAATATTGAAAATTATAAACAAACTATCATTTATTATAGTTAATGTTAATTCAGAATAAACTTAATAAAAAAAATAACAGTTTTAACATATATCTTAAAAAAAAACATAAAAATCTTACTATTTTTAAGTGTTTCCCCAATTTATGCTCGTTCGCAAAGATTAATTGCTTATATTATAGGGAGTAAATAGAGTGTTTAAAACGAAGCTGCGATCTGATAGTTTGCAATTGGAAATCCCTTCTCGCACGATAATAAAAACATTATCTCAAAAAACAAAAAACCTCGATCCTAAAAAATCGAGGTTTTTCCATTTTATTAACTCTAATCCTCACCCCGCTCTACGAAGTCTTCTTTATGAAATGCTGTGCATTCTATGATAAAAAACAAATAAAATTATTAAAAATTAAGATGCAAATTTATAGGTATTGATATAAGGAGTTTCTCTGTTAATAACTGCGAAAACTCTACTTATAAGTTTGCATCTAATGTTGTTTAATACCAGCATTGAATTTTTACCTTCCACTTTTTTCTTATTGTAATATTCCTTTAATTGAGAATCGTATTTTAATGTTGTCATAGCGCACATTTGCAATAATGACTTCATTTTTTTATCTGCCATATGATTTACTCTTGTCCTTCCTTTTACACTGGAGCCTGAACTATGTTCAAAGGGCGCAACACCTGAATAACACGCAAATTGTCTCCAAGTTTTAAAAGCGGTAAATCCTTTTGTAGCAATAATCAAATACACACTGGTTTGTTCTCCCAATCCAGGAATTGATCTGATAAGTTGAGATTGTTTATTTAATTGATCGTTTGCTTTAATGACTTCTTTAATTTTTGATTCAATTTTGTGTATTGAAATTTTAATAGATTTTACAAGAGTTTGGTTAATTTGTGATACTTCCTTAAAAACTATTTTTTTTGTGAATTCCTTACTTTCCTTTGTCGCTTGTATAAGCATTAAAGCCTTTACCATTTTTTCTCTTTCAGTATAAAGCATTTTTAGTTTTTGAATATCTAGGCTCGCAAAGGTGTAAAGTTTTAATTTATCGATGTTTCTATAGCTGTAGTAAGAAATATCTTTAGCATCAGTTTTATCATTTTTTCCTCTTGAAATTCCTTTTGATTTTTTTATTTCAATAGCAGGAACAATCCATAAATCTAAATTAATTTTCACTAAAACACTTGATAAATGATTAGTGTAAACACCAGTATTCTCGCAACAAAAAAGAGTACATTTTTTATCAACTTTAGTATCCAGTTTTTTAATAAAAATCGAAATACTTTCAATATTGTTTTCTATGATAAAATGCTCTGATTTAAGAGTTAAAGAATCAAGGATGTTAATATCCAATTTTGCTTTCGATACATCGATCCCTACATAAAATAAATACTTTTTCATAACTTTGAATTTAGGATAAACAAAAATGTTGAACTTCTTTAGGGCCTTTATTAGACCTGCATGTCTATCATTCTATTTGAAGCAATTCAACGGGATTCAAGGAGAAGGCAGAGGACTAATGCACAGCATGGTTCATAACTACAAATGTCTAAAGTTCACCTCTGCTTTCCTTTGAATAAAATTAAAGTTTTTTATCTAATCCAAAGTAAAGGCGAATGTCTCTGACTTCGCACTTTTTTATTCTTAATATTTTGTTTTCTCATTATAACCTTTTGATTATTTTTGATAGATATATAGCAAAAAAGGGCTCTTCTGAGAAAAGCTTTATTTATGATTAATTGTAGATATTTATGAAAAAAATTACTTGCGTAGTATTAGTTCTATTTTTGATAAATTGTACTAAAAATAATTCTGAGATTCACAATAGTGGTTTTCCCAAACTCGTAGATACATTAGCAACTGCAACATTGTATTTTTCGCCAAATTCTATACAATTGGGGGGTAGTTATATTAATAAAGTTCAAAAATTTGGTGAAGTGGTTGACTTGCGTGACACAATAGTGCCGTATCAATATTTCATTGATTACCATTCTATGTCAGATACCATTAATAAAAATGTTACAAAACGTGACGGTCTTGAAGTAATAATTGATACCACTTCAGAAATTACAATCAAACAATTCGAATCAGATTTTGATCTTTTTAGTAAATACATGTTGAAGGAAAAGAGTTCTAAAAAAGAAAAATTTATCGATTCAGTATCCTATCAGGCAGTTCAAAAGTTTATAAATAAAAATCCAAAGTTATTTAAAGGAATGTCTGTTTTTGTTACAAATCCGGGCACAGAATCCGTAAGGGTCGAAGTACAGGATTGGCAGCTGATGATGATTCAGGAAGCAATGGATAAATCAGGAAAATGGAAACCTATAGAATATTGGGAATTTTCCGGATGTGGTAATAGCTATGGAGGTATTGCATTAAAACCAAACCATTTAATTGCAACTAAAATTATCAAATATTCGGGAAACTTTAAAACCAAATTGAGATTGAAATTCTTAAATGATTCAATAGTGTACTATTCAAAACCATTTACAGGTAGTATTAATTCAAGTCAGTTTGATACAATACCAGTCGATCATCAACTCGATAAAAGAAATTTTTTGGAGCCGCGAAAACCTCGTAAAAAACTTAGAAAAATACAGTAGAAATTTGGTGGAAATTGATTCTATTAATATTGCGTTGTAAATTAATTTGCTTTGTATGGTTACAAGAATAAAACTGAACATAAATATTTGGAATCAGTGTTGAATCTCCGAAAATTGTGCTTCGGTCATCCTCAGAAGTGCTTTTCAATATTGAAGGCAGACCTATTGAGTACGCAGATTTCTATATCAGGGAAAACAGAATGAACTTTTTTAGTATTTAAATCATATAATTTTTTAAATGATGTTAAAATTTTATTTTTTTTACTTGTTTGGTGGATGTTATAAAATAGAATAGTATATTATAAATTATGAAAAGAGACGGGTTTGGTTTATATAAATTCTATCTCTTTCTTGTTTTAATACAGTTTTAAATTTTATTTTTTATAAGAAATACGCTGTCAATTTTATTTTTATTTAATAATGAATTATTTACATTTGCCTTTCAGCTATTTATAATAAAATGAATAATTTTAGAAAGTATAAAGTTCAAAAAGGTGAAACAATAGAAATAATTGCAGCAAAAATAGGAATTCCAGCTGTTGAATTAAGAGCCTATCACAATCGATATTGTGAATTATCAGATTTAGTAGAATTAGGATTACCTATAAAATGGGCAGAATATATATTATTACCATCTTTAGAAACTGTTGAGAATACTAAATTATCTGAAAATAGCCCTAAAAAAGTAAAATTAGGTGACAATAATAATTTGCGTTTACTTACAGAAAATGGTTTTAAGCAAGAGTACGGAACTATAATACTATATAAACAGAATAATCAATTAATAAATAAAGTCCATTTTATATCACAAATTGAGTTTTTAAAAAAATATAATGATTTTTCTATTGTAAAATATCAGATTAATCAGGTGTATATAAACAACAAAGAGCCAGAAATGGTTATTGAACAATTAGCAGATAAAACTTCAAAAATACTCTATCCAATAGTGATGAGTATGAATAAGAATGGCGAAATACACGAAATACTTAATATTGAAGAGATCCAAAAAAGATGGAAAATACTGAAACCTTCTATTCTTGAATATTATAAAGGTGGCGAGATTATAACCAAGTTACTCTCTTCGTTTGAAAGAAGTATTCAATCAGCATCACGATTGAAAAGAAATTTGGCAGAACATCCTTTTTACACTATCTATTTTGCACCAATATATCAAAATTACTCGCCTGATTTGTCATTTACAAATAATGATTCTGAATTAGAAACATTCCAAAGTATTGATGAATTTCAGAGTGTAACATCAAAAATACTTGTTAGGCGTAAGGGAATTGTAAGATCGAAAGTGAATTTTGACGAAAATTTGCAATTACAAAATAAACTACATAGTGATACTTCCCAAAATACAGAAATCAATTTACAAAAAGAAGAATTTCAAATTGGAAAGTTAGAAGAAAAAATTCATAATAATATGGATTTTCAATACAAACTAAACCATACTAATAACAGTATCTTCTCTATTGTTGGTTTTATAAATACAAGAAAAAATAGCAAAACAATATCTACTATTGAGTTTGAAACATACGAAAGAGAAAAGAAAGAAGAAAAAAAGGAGGCACAAATCCGGATATCAAAAGAAATAGATTGGAACGCCGAAATCATCAATGAAAAGATGATAACGAAACGAGGATTTTGGGACAGATTTTGGGGTAATTAACAGATGTAATAAAGTAAAGCAAATCAACTTTTAAATTTTCACATAATATGGAAGATTATATAGTCGTAGAAAGTGCTACAATACAATGCAAATATGGAAGTGTAGATTCAAGTTTTCTAAATTCAGAAGATCATGGATTTAAGATTGAGGATAAAAATCCTATACTTGATAGCAATGTAAATATTTGCGATTTTATTTTCTGCAGTCTTCATAAAAAGGCATGTGAATTTGAGACATTAGAAAAAAAATGGCTAAATAACGCAAATAGTGGAACCACAGAAGGAAAATACATTACGACAAAATCAGTATTGATTTGCAAACAAGGTGGGCTTATATCAATTGTCAATGCCGGACAAGACTGTTTAATCGAACAGGCTGGAATGTTGAAAATTGTAGATCCTGAATAGTTTAATTTTTGCATAAAATAAATTTATTAATCATCAAAACTTTAATAATGAGTGAAGTACATTTAGTTTGTCAAGGAGCAATTTGCAAGTGCCAATTTGGTACCGCACCAGATACTTTGAAAGTCAAAACACAAAAAAAACATTATATAAATGATTGGGAAGCAAAATCAAAATTAACAGCAACCAATAAAGATATAGGACAAACTTTTGAAAAAAACACTTTTGGAAGTTGTTCGAAAACCAACAACAGTCCTTGTTCTCCAGCAATTACTAAATGGGAAGGTTTTTATGATAAAGTTACTTTGAGCAATAGTGGCAAGCCTTTATTAGAAGATAGTAAAGCAACTTGTGCTGTAGCAGGAAGTGCATGTATTGAAATCATAAATAATGGACAAATATGTGAAGTTACCAAGCAAAACATTAAAAATTCTGATCCTGAAGTTATTAAGGTAATTAATCCGGCAATGAGTTTAAGTATTGATGAAGTTGGAGAACTGCAAATACCAAATCTGTAAAGAAAATGAACGATAACAAATTAAATCTAATTCCAGTATTGGAAAAAGGGCAGACTTATAATGCCTCAACCGGAACCCTTATTTTAAATAATGAAGGTTCTGTTTTCGTCACTATCAAGCAGTATCAGGAGGATGAAAAAAAAATAAAAGAATTAGAAAAAAAGAAAAAAAGTTCACTTGAATTTGCCAGACAAAAATGGGAACAACATGCCAAAGAAGGATGGAGTAAAAGAAAATTAGACGAAAATTACGACGCTAACATGCAGGATTGGGAAAAATTGAATAAAGAATCCCAAGCTATTATTGAGAAATATGAAAATATAAATTGGTGCTGGCAGTTGGTTGGTAATAAATTAGACTACAACAATTTGTCTCACAATCAATCCTTTAGTAAAGGTATTTCTCAAATACAAAGTTTAGGTAAACAAAAGGTTTCTTTCCCAGCTCTTTTAGTTGGGGGCGGAATGGCATGGCTTGAGGCGTTTCATGAAAAAGAAGGCCCCATGGGGAAAATACCAAACGGAATTTTCGTAAAAGCAAAAGGGACACCAAAAATTTTGCGAACAGAATGGACAGATTTTAACTATCAGCCAATAAAGGAGAGTATTGGTTTTATGTCTAAAGTAATATTACATATCTATACCTCTGGAATGTATGGACAAGAAGTAGAAATAAAATTAATAGACCGTGATTTGTTTACTGGTAATGATGAGTTGAATTTCTCAGGTCAGTCAATTTTTGTTAGAGAAGTAAATGTATTAAAAGTAAAGAAAAATGATATTGGCAAGGCAGGGGTTTCTGATTTGTTAAAAAGTAAAGATAATACGACTGACAATATCCAATATACTCAAAAAATAGAAGTAGAAGTATTAGTTGAAGCAATTTGGGAGAAGGAAGGCGGAAAAGAATTGAAAATATTTCCTATTATAAAATCAATTCAAGATGATATTTATTTTGAAAATTTTGAGCGAAGTTATTTAAGTATTGCTAAAAATGGTTTAATTCTTACAGCTCCTAATGAAGTAAGTAATAAAGTTGCTGTAGTTGGAGCAGTAGAAACAAATGAAAGTGCTTTTCATCCTTGTAAGTATACAGCAATTGAGCTTAAAATAATTCCTGAAACCGAGAAAGAGAAAAACAGAATTATTTTCAAAGAAAATAATATGGTTAGCCCTCTTACATACAACATACCTATTATTTGTGCAGATACCGATCACTTTAAAGATTATGAAATAGAATTAAACGATCTTGAAACAAAAGAATGTCAATTTGATGGCAAATCTAATAATCACAAAAAAAACTCTATAAGTATATTAAAAACTCCTGAGAACTATAAAATCACCAAAAATGATGGCAAAACATTAAATTTTAAAGCAGCCTTTAATTATCATCCGAGTAATGATAATCTTGTCGAGATGACCTCTCTTAAAATGTTTGAATATATTTGGCCAGTTAGTTTGCGTGATGATAATAAGCATGCTTTAGAGTTAAGGGCTTTAACTTGTAGGCATGACAAAAGAATAAATATTATTGCCTATCCTGATGTAAAATGGGCTTTGGATTTTAGGTTTGGAATGAAAGGGCCTGAACAGTATACACATACAAATCTACCAAACTACCCAAGAAACAGTGATGAAGAGAAGGCTGAAAAAAAACCTCAATCAAGGCATAGTGATTCTTTTGAAAAAGCTAAAAAAGCAGGACGAATTAATACTTATGGAATGGAGAAAAGAGCTAATGGAATGGAGTTAGAGTTTCAATTAGTTCTTAAAGCAGAGTATAATAAGGGAGAAGAAATAGAACTCGCAGAAAAATATGCTCAAAAAATAAAAAAATTCTTGGAGTTGCTTTTGTCATTGAAAGAAGGTTTAGACACATTAACCAATATTGATAAAGTAAATTCTGGACATAAGAGCGCTGTAAAGGGGCTTGGCAAATTTTTAAAATCACCAATTATTGGTACAATTGATTATCCTGCAATTAGCGTTGGAGCGAAGTGGCAAGCTGCAATAAAAGATGAAACAAATGAAGTTTATACTGATGGGAAAATTTTTCTAAGATTTAATCCTTTATTAAAAGGAGATATTTCATTAGATATTATAGCAGCAGCTTCTTATGTTCCTGCCTTTGGGCAGGCTGTAAAAGCAATTGAAATAGCATTAAATACGGCTGGAGCTGAATTAAACTTTTTGTTTACAATATTTGGACAAGTAAATGTAGAATTTGAATATGCACTTGCTGAAAAAGGTGGCTCTAATTTAAATTTGAATGGTGAACTTGGACTAAAATTAGCTTTGTCTGGGAAAGTTAAAGTGAATTTTAATGCTATTATTTTTAGTGTGGATGGTGAGATCCAAGCCGAAGCATATGCTGTTTCATCCATAAAGCCTAAAGCTAGCATAGGGCATGATAAGAACGGAACTTTTATAGAAGCTAAATGTGATTTTATGGGAATTAATATTGTTTGTATTATAACTGCAAAAGGTAAAAACAATCAAATACAATATAAAGACACTTATAATGTTTTTGATAGAAAAGATGATTTTGTAAAAGGTAAAACCTATTTAATAGGATCATGAAATATATAATATTCTTTTTAGCACTATTTACACACTTTGAAATTTATTCCCAAACTAATAAAACCAACATGGAACTGACAAAAAAAGAAATTTTAGATAACGCAAAAACATACAAGATAAGACCATATTATACAATAAAATTACAAATTCAAGCTTGTGATTTTGAGTTACTGCTTAACGATATTCCAGTATTTAATTATAGTGTTAAAGGTGGTATGACAAATGAAATACCTTTAAACTGTTATATTTTAAAAAGTGGAGAACAAAATTTAAAAATTAAATTAACACCAATTAGTAATCAGCTACAGCTTAGCCAGCAAATTGATTTATCTTTTGATGTTGGTTATAACAATATTGTTGGTGAAAAAAGTCTTGACCAATATATTCAATCAGCAAAATTTCAGTTACCTCAAGAAATAAAAGATAAAAAACTTCCTTATTTTGAAATAAAAATCCCTTTTAATGCTGATGTTCCTTGGAATTATAACTATATTCTAGAAGATGCTCAAGATTTATCTAAACAATCTGATTTATTAAACCAAACAGTAAATAATTTTTACCATATCTTAGAAACTAAAGATTCAAAAAAATATTTTGAATTAATGAAAGAAAGCCTTAAGCTCCAATCTGATGTTGAATTTATGTCAAGGAAAGAAACTGAAAAATTATTAAATGATCTGGATCTTTCTCAAATTAAAAAATTGTATCCTTTAGAGAATTACGAAATAAAATTTTATGCTAATAACAAATTAGTGAGATTTGTAAGTAAAACCAAAGATAAGGATGGAAATCAATATCTTTATAAATACACTGTCCCTCCGCTTATAGAAGGAAAACTTGATGGGGAAGGATCTTTTAATTATCTATTCTATCTTCCAAAAGATAAACGAGAATTAGAAGTGTTTTAATTAGATATTAAAAAAATGCTAAAAGAGAAAATTAAATTCGAAGAAGTTGATTTTGTAAAAAAAACATTTAATAAAAGTTTATGGAAATCATTGTTTATAATGCCTTTTATTCTCACTTTTCTGTTGCTGCCAATTTATTTTTTAATCTTCTTTATTGACTTATCACTATTTGACAATCATCTGGACAATTTATTAACCATATATTTTATTTCTGTTTTAGGATTAGTAATTTTAAATTTTTTATATGGAAGATTTATTGTCAATAAAAGAATTACTAATCATGAAATCTATAAAATAACAGAAGATTTTATTATTCAAAGAAAAGATAATTATACTTATACTTCAGATTCCGTTTCAGATAGTCATTATTTTAGGTTATACCTTATAAATGAAAATAATCAAAAAAAAGGAATTTATATAAATGAGGAAGATTACAAAAAAGTAAAAGAGAAACAAGTTATAACAATTACTTATTTTGAGATAGTAAATATTATTATAAAAGCTGTTTGTAATGATCACGTGTTGGAATATTCAAGTTTTTTCTCAAGAAGAAATTGGAAATTGTGGTAAATGTTACGTGTGATCACTGTGAAATAAATAATTGCGAAAATCGAAAGCTGAACTAGATTTTTTTAAGGTGAAAACAATAAAAATTACAGAAGATGAGATGCTTTTTTTTTTGTTAAGAATACCTGTTTTCTTTTTTTCTTTTAATTATAATTTTACAAATTATCTAAATACCCAATAACACTACTCTTTTAAGCATCCAGTAAGTTTGGTTAGTTAATATATGAATTTGTTATCCCAATACCTCTTTAATATGAATTGTATTGAGGAACGGTTTAATTAATGATAATATTAATTGCTGACTTATGTTAATTGTTTATTAATTTACGAAATTGTCTTGTCCTGAAATAGCTATACACAATTCAATAGTGTATGGGACACAAAGAACAGGAAGTTTATGCTATCCGTGAGGGTAAGCAAAGTCATTATGACCAAAGGTTGATTTTAAAAGTGGTCAAGGAAGTTGAAGCGGGTCTTCCCCGCAAGGAAGCTAACCGTATTTACGGATTAGGTAAAAGTTGCCTTTATAATTGGATGCGTAAATAAGGACGGGTCAAAGTCATGGATAAAGCATAGATAAAGCATAGATAGTGCATGGATAATGCATGAAAATAAATATAAAAATAAGTACACGTAAAAATTGATACCAAAAGGCACAAGGGTATGTATATACCCAAAAGACGTGCAATGCATACTGGGAAAAGAGTACCCGCAGGCGAGATTATATTTGCAGAAAATCAAAAAGCATTTCAACAAAGAAGCACACCAGCTGATCTCAATCGAAGAATTTTGCGAATATTCAGGACTCAGGATAGAACATGTAGTGCGTTGCATACTGTAATATAAGAACAGCAGAAGGTCTGGTAAGTTTTTGGAGGTAATTTTAGCAGGTTCAATTATTAGTATGATAGCTTGTCAGGTTTTTATAGAATAGACATAATTATAAATACGGTCATAAATTCCTAAGGAAAACGATCTAAGTAAGATGGAATAATATATATGAAGTTGTAAATAATACAAGTAGTAGAAAAAATAGAAGAAATTACCAACAACAAAAAAGCCCCTATTGAATAGGGGCTTTTAAAAGACTTGTGCGGAGGAAGAGGGATTCGAACCCCCGGACCTGTTACAGTCAACAGTTTTCAAGACTGCCGCATTCGACCGCTCTGCCATTCCTCCAGTATGTTGCTCTCATTTGCTGATTGCGAGTGCAAATATAAGACGCTTTTTCGGTTATCAAAACTTTTTTTGAAGTTTTTTTAAAACTTTTTTGGATCGATTTTCAAGTGTCTAATTATCAGTATTTATGAAAGTGTGAATTTTTTAAAGATTATTCTAAATCGTCTAAAATCGGTGTTGGTTTTTTGTTTTCATCAACCGCAACAAACGAAAAAGTTCCTGAAACTACAGTCTCGCGAAGTTCAGAATACATCTGCTCCATGAAAATATCAACATGAATTTTACAGCTTGTTCTTCCTACACTGATTACTTTTGCAACTAATTCGATTAAAGTTCCGGCCGGTATTGCTTTTTTAAAATCAATTTGACCGGTTGAAATGGTTACAACTTTTTTTCTGCTGAATCTTGTAGCGCAAATAAAAGCAACTTCATCCATGAGATGAAGTGCCGTTCCTCCAAATAAGGTATCATAATGGTTGGTCGTACTCGGAAAAACAGCTTTAAAAATACGGGTTTCAGATTTTATAATTCTTTCTTCTAAAGTTCCCATATTAATAGTTTACATATTCTGTAATTTCTAATCCGTAACCAATCATGCCAACACGTTTGGTTTGCTGGGTATTAGAAACTAATCTGATTTTTGAAATATCGAGATCGTGCAGAATTTGGGCTCCTATTCCGTAATCTTTTGTGTCAATAACTACTTTTGGCGCTTTCATGGTGCCTTCTGCCTGTAAAGCTTTTAATTCCGAAATACGATTTAAAAGATTGACAGCAGTCATATCCTGATTGATAAAAACAACAGCCCCTTTTCCGTCTTCATTGATGATCTTAAACATATCGTCTAATTGCTGATCGACATTGTTGGTCAAAGTACCAAGCAAGTCATTATTGACCTGAGAGGAATGAATGCGTGTTAAGATGGATTCTCCTAAATTCCATGTTCCTTTAGTCAAAGCAATATGTATTTGCTTATTGGTCGTCTGCTCGTAAGCTCTCAGTCTGAAGGTTCCAAAACGGGTCTCTATATCAAAATCTTCTTTTTTAACGATCAGGCTGTCGTGCTGCATTCTGTAAGCGACCAGATCTTCAATAGAAACTAATTTTAAATCGAATTTTTTAGCCACTTCAACCAACTGTGGCAAACGTGCCATTGTTCCGTCTTCGTTTAGGATTTCACAAATAACACCAGCAGATTTAAAACCGGCTAATCTTGCAAAATCTATAGCTGCTTCAGTATGGCCTGTTCTTCTTAGAACGCCTCCTTGCTTGGCAACTAAAGGGAAGATATGCCCTGGGCGTGCTAATTCATGAGGTTTCGTATTGGGATCTACTAACGATAAAACTGTTTTTGCCCTGTCTGATGCCGAAATTCCTGTAGTAACACCATTTCCTTTTAAATCAATTGAAACTGTAAAAGCAGTTTCCATATGATCCGTATTGTTAGTCACCATTGGTCGTAAATCTAGTTCTTTACAACGGCTTTCGGTAAGAGGGGTGCAAATTAAGCCACGTCCGTGAGTAGCCATAAAGTTGATCATTTCCGGAGTTGTTTTTTCGGCTGCAGCCAAAAAATCACCTTCGTTTTCACGATCTTCATCATCGACAACAATGATGACTTTACCCTGGCGAATATCCTCTATAGCTTCCTCAATGGTATTTAATTGTATTTTTGTTGACATAGTTATTTGTTGTTTTGAGCGGGGAAAAAACGCTCGGAAATTTTCTGAAATAGTTGTTGGACAGGTGTCGTAATCGCATCAAAGTTGACTAAGCCATTATCATTTGTGGCACGATAAGTCAATAAAATAGCTAAAGGGGATAATATAAAAGAAGACATCCATGCTCCCATAAACGGTGTCATGCCTCCTTCTTGCGAAAGTCTTTTTCCAAAGGTATTAATAAAATGGAATGTGATAAAAATTAAGACTGCAAAAACGATTGGCAAACCAAGTCCTCCTTTTCTAATAATTGCCCCTAAAGGTGCACCTATAAAAAACATTAAAAAGCACGCAAAAGCAATAACAAATTTCTCATAAAGGGCTGTTATGTGTTTGTTTATATCCCGTTGCTTGTCTTTTAATTCTTTTTGAGTGGATTCAATAGAATAGATAGTACTTGTGACATTACTGCTTGCCATGTCTAAAATCGCCTTTTTTTGCTTAGTGTCGTAAAGAGATAAGAGGTTGTCAGGTAATGACTTTTTTTTATCTTTTACTTTTGAAACTGTAGCAAATTTGGATAGTCCGACCCGTTGATTTATGTTTTCGGTAAAGGATACAACTTCATTGTCTCTGCTTTTATTTAGAGAATCGAGTGTGTAACGCAATTCGTTAACATTCAGCATGCTGCTGGTGCTGTTGATGTTTTCGTTTTCAGTATCGGTTTTGTTTAATTCAGACAGGTCAATATTGATAATCTGCTTTTTGAAAGCTCCTTTTACAAAAGGCAATTTAGCCCGGTCTTCATACTTTTTTGGGGTAACATCCTGATAATAATAACCATCGTTAAGGACTAATTGTAATATACTGGATTTTTCACTGCTTATTAATTCTCCGTTTTTAGCTTTTATAACCGTTTTGTTTTCCCCCATATTCGAAGGTTTCTCATGAATGGTAACGCCGGTTAAAATATTCCCGTTTTCCCCCGATTTTTTATTTACTTTAATGTTATAAAAACCAACATCATTAAACTGACCTTCTGCAATTGCCATGGCTGGTTTAGCCTGAGCAATGTTTTTTCGGAAATTGACAAACTTATATTCCGCATACGGAATTACATTATTAGAGAACCAAAAAGCCACTATACTTAATAAGGAAATAAAAATAATTAGTACTCTCATCGCACGCTGAAGAGAAATGCCCGAAGATTTCATCGCTGCAAATTCATAGTTTTCTGCCAGATTTCCAAAAGTCATTATCGAAGCTAATAAAACCGATAAAGGCAAAACAAGCGGAATAATTCTCGGCATGGAGAAAAGAAGGAATTTTAAAATTAATATTAAATCCAGATCCTTACCGGCAAGTTCAGAAATAAAAAGCCAGACAGTTTGAAGAATGAATATAAAAAAAAGGATTACAAATACCGTAGTAAATGTAATCAGGAATGTTTTTAGTAAGTATTTGTCTAAAATTTTCAACCTTGTAATTAATCTAATTTATTGATGTAGTACTTTGGATATTTACTCGCTACAAAGGTAAATTGATTTTTTGATAAAGGCTGATTGGTTTTAAAAGAATTAACGGTTAAAGTTGTTTTTGTTCCGTTTTTTCCGGTCTCAATCAAATTATAAATGTGTTTTGTCTGAGCATCAATACCTAAAAGAATTTCCTTTCTTTGATCTTTTCCGCTGGTTGGTACTAATTTGATATATTGGATTTTTCTTCCTTTGACATTTTGTACAATATCCATAGTATATTTGTATCCGGAATTAAAAAAAGTCAGCATTTTTGAAGGAGTGATAGTATTGTCATCCTTTTCGTTTACTTTAGAGATAGTAACTTCTTCGTCCTCAGGTACAATTGTATATGTCTTTTGACCATCAAATATTTTAGTAACCCCCATGAAATTCAATACGTATTGATTTCCTTTCATAATCACATTTCCTTTGCTGTCCTGATTGATGTTTTCTTTTGTGTTATTTAAGGAATATTTAAAATCAATAGAAATATTATTATAGCTTTTAATTTTGGCGGTTACCTGGTTCAATAAATCCTTGGCTTTTTTATCCTGAGCCTGAACAGAAGTAAAACTCAAAAGCAATAAAATTGCTACTTGCAGATACTTTTTACTCATTTTCATAATAGAATTGTTTGTGATTTCCTGAAATTTCATTTTCATGATGGTTAATTTTGTTCATTATTAAAAAATTGATCAAGAGCACTTAAATCTAGGATATTTACATTACGGGCTTTACTGCCTTCAAAAGGGCCAACAATTCCGGCTGCTTCCAGCTGATCGATTAAACGGCCTGCCCTGTTGTAGCCTAATTTTAGTTTTCTTTGTAATAATGAAGCTGAACCTTGTTGTGCATTGACAATAATTTCCGCTGCTTCTCTAAATAAAGTATCTCTTTCAGAAATATCCATATCAAGATTGATGCCAGTTTCCTCTCCAACAAACTCAGGAAGCAAATAAGCTGTGGCGTACGCTTTTTGTGAGCCAATAAAATCGGTTATTTTTTCGACCTCAGGAGTATCAATGAAAGCACACTGAACACGGATCACGTCATTTCCATTTGAGTATAATAAATCGCCGCGTCCAATTAACTGATCAGCTCCTTGTGTGTCGAGAATGGTTCTGGAGTCAATTTTTGAAGTTACCCTGAAAGCAATTCTGGCAGGAAAATTAGCTTTAATCAGACCAGTAATAACGTTTACAGAGGGTCTCTGCGTCGCAATAATCAAGTGAATACCAATCGCACGTGCTAACTGGGCCAGACGCGCAATAGGAATTTCGACCTCTTTACCTGCAGTCATAATTAAATCAGCGAACTCATCTACTACCAAAACAATATAAGGCAGGAATCGGTGACCAGCTTCCGGATTTAATTTTCTCGACTTGAATTTTTCATTGTATTCTTTAATGTTACGAACCATTGCATCTTTTAATAAAGAATAACGGTTGTCCATTTCGGTACAAAGCGAGTTTAACGTGTTGACCACTTTTGCATTGTCTGTAATAATGGCATCTTCTGTATCCGGAAGTTTGGCTAAATAATGTCTTTCAATTTTATTGAAAAGTGTAAGTTCAACTTTTTTCGGATCGACCAGAACGAATTTTACTTCAGCAGGATGTTTTTTGTATAAAAGCGAAGTTAAAACGGCATTTAATCCAACTGACTTTCCTTGTCCTGTAGCACCTGCCATCAAAAGGTGTGGCATTTTAGCTAAATCGACAACAAAAGTTTCATTTGAGATCGTCTTACCCAGCGCAATTGGAAGTTCCATTTCGGCTTCCTGAAATTTAGCTGATCCGATAACGCTTTTCATGGAGACCATAGTTGGGGTTTTGTTTGGAACCTCAATACCAATAGTTCCTTTTCCGGGTATTGGTGCAATAATACGGATCCCCAAAGCGGATAATGATAAAGCGATATCATCTTCCAGACTCTTGATTTTAGAAATTCTGATTCCGGCTTCTGGTACAATTTCGTATAAAGTTACAGATGGTCCAACAGTTGCCTTTATCTGTGCAATTTCAATTTTGTAGTTACGAAGTGTATCTACAATTCTATTTTTATTTTCTTCTAATTCTTCCTGGTTAATGGTAATTCCCCCAGTCGAATATTCTTTCAATAAATCGATCGTTGGGAATTTATAATTGGACAAATCCAATGTAGGGTCAAATAAGCCGAAATCAGCAACCAAACGAGACGCCAGATTTTCTTCGATAATATCCTCTTCTTCAGCTTTTTCAATAACAAACTCTTCGTTATGATGAACCGGTGTTTCTATTGCCGGCTTTATATTCATTTCAACCGGCTTTAAAACTGGATTTAAGTCGATTTCTGATGCGTGGGATATAGTTGGTTTTAAAGCTTCTTTGTTGATTTCGAATTGAGAGTCAACAGTTTTAAGGTGAATATTGTCCAATTCAGGATCTTCTTCCTCAATAGCAAATTCTTCTAGGTTATAAGCACTTTCAGGTTCTTGCTGAACGGTTTTTACAGCTTTTAATTCTGATTTTAATTCATTTTTAGTAGAATCAAAATAAGACTGAATTTTTTCAGGGGATACTTTTATTTTGAAAATCAAATAAACAATTAATCCGAAAAGCAGTGTGAGTAAAGTACCTGTTTTCCCTATATAGTCCTGAAGGAATAAATTAAGTTCAAACCCAATTGTTCCTCCTAATTCGGGAGCTGATGTGGTAAAAAAACCAAAAAGTATTGAAACAATTATAATAGCAAATAAATCCCAAAACCAGGTGTTCTTGAGTTTATTGATCGAAAGTTCTAATGCCAGAAACATTCCGGTAAGGAAAAACAACCGTACAAAAACAAATGAAGCTATTCCGAAACCTTTATATACAATTAAATCGGCAAGATAAGCTCCGAATTTTCCAAGCCAGTTTTGCACCACTTCAGTACGGTCATCCAAATGACTAACAGCACTTTGATCTGTTTGCCATTGCCCATTGATGTAAAAAGAAACAAATGCAACTAGTAATGCAATGGAAAATAATACCAAAAGACATCCAAAAACAATTTTTTGTTGTTTGGATAACTTCCAGGATCTTTTAGTTTCGTTTTTTGATTCGCTTTTTTTATCTAAAGTTTCTTTTTTTGTTTTTGCCATTCCTGCGTATCCTGTTTTGCCTATATAAATTTTGGTATATAAATAATCAAGCCTATTGCTATTGCTGTCATTGCGGCAAAAAATACTGCTCCGGCAGCAATATCTTTAATAAATCCGATTTTCTCATGATAACTTGGGTGAATAAAATCGGCAACTTTTTCAATAGCTGTGTTCAGTCCTTCTACACTAAGTACCAGACCAATTGCAAAGATTTGAAAAAGCCATTCCTCGTGGGAAATGTTAAAATAAAAACCGCCAATAGTCATTAGTATCCCAAGTGAAAACTGCACCATGACACTATGCTCGGTAGTTATCAGTTTTAAAGCGCCCTTAAAAGCGTATGTTACGCTTTTAAGTCGGCCTTTAACAAAAGTATTGTCTTTTTGAAATTCCATTTAATGGGATTATAATGCTGCTAAAGCAGCTTCGTAATTTGGTTCGTTTGCGATTTCAGCAACTTGTTCTGTATGAACGACCTTTCCGTTCTCGTCCACTACAATGATAGCTCTTGAATGCAGACCTTTTAAAGGCCCGTCAATGATGTCTAAACCATTTGTTTTTCCAAAAGCACCATCCTGAAAATCGGATAAGTTTATTACATTTTCTAAACCTTCAGCGCCACAAAAACGTTTTTGAGCGAAAGGCAAATCCCTTGAAATACACAAAACAGTTGTGTTATCTAAATTTCCGGCACTTTCGTTGAATTTCCTAACAGAAGTAGCACAAGTTCCTGTATCAACACTAGGGAAGATATTTAAAACTAATTTTTTACCAGCAAAGTTGCTTAATGAAGCTACTGATAAATCATTTTGTACTAATTTGAAATCAGCTAATTGTGAACCAACTGCCGGCAATTCGCCTGATGTATGAACCGGATTTCCTCCTAAAGTTATTGAAGCCATGTTTTTGTTTTAAATTAAATGAGGTTCAAAAGTAAGGATTAAAATTTGAATCTAAAAGTATTTATTATACGTTTAAGGATAGATTAAGAACGGTTTTTGGATAGTTGTGAATTCACCAGTCAGTCTTTTTATTTTTGCTAAAATTATTCAATGATAACTTTTGTTTTTAGATAATATTGTATGATTTTGAAAGTAGGAATAAAAGCTGGAATTTTGGATTGTTATTGAAGCCGTTCAGCCGCGAGAGGATGGGAGCAGGCTACCGAAGTAGCGCGGACAGCCCGGCAGCATCCCGACAAGAGGGCGAATATGCTCAAAGTTAAGTCTGCCCTCTTGTCGGGATGGTGGCTCGCCCAAAGTATATTTAAGGCATAAAAAAAGCGTCTCCAAATTGAAACGCTTTCTTTGTTGTGATTTTTATTTCTTTGAAAAGAAGGCTCTATTATTTATCGATCGATCCTAAAACACGTTTCATGAATGTATTTAAAGCTTCTTTTTTGTCGGTTCCCTGAGCTACTAATTTCTGCACTTCAAGGGCACCGTACATGTTTGAAATCAATTCACCGATTACGTCTAATTCTTCGTCTTTAAGAGAAGGAATTTCGGTCATGGCTTCCAGAACTTCGATTGTTTCTATGATGTAATCCTGATCGTTTTCTTCGATGAATTGTGTTAAATGCTTTATTACTGGTAATTTCATTTTCTAGATTTTTATATTGCTGGATGATTGGATTTTTAGATAAGATTCGAAAAATCTAACAGTCTAAAAATCTAAGATCGATTTATGCAATTGCGTTTACAAGATCGATTAAAACTTCTTGTTTGTTGGTTTGTGTTTCGCCAACTAATTGTCCGTTTACGAAAGTAGCGAAAGTAGGCAGGTTGCTTACGTTTGCTAGTTTTCTTGATTCCGGAGCATTTTCTGCATCAACCAAAACAAAAGTAATAGCTTCATTTTCTGTAGCTAATTTTTTGAATTTTGGTTTCATAATGCGGCAATTCCCACACCATGAAGCTGAATATTGTACTACTACTTTTTCGTTTTTAGCAACTAAATCTGCTAACGTATCTTCGTTTAAGTCGATTAACATAAGTTTGAAATTTCAATTTCAATGTCAATGTCAAAAATCAATTTTTAAGGGTATTGATATTTGAATTTAATTGAAATTAGTGTTTGTTTTTGAAGAAAATTTTAAAATGCAATGGCAAAGTCAAGATTGAATATTGAAATTGCCATTGATATTGTTATTGCAAATTAGTTTGCGCTTAAGTACTCAGCAGTACTGTTTCTGTCAGCAGTCATAGCCTCTTTACCAGCTTCCCAGTTTGCAGGACAAACTTCACCTTTAGTCTGGATGTGTGTGTAAGCGTCAACCATTCTTAAGTATTCATTTACGTTACGTCCTAGTGGCATGTCGTTAACACTTTCGTGGAAAATTTTTCCAGTTTCGTCAATTAGGTAAGTAGCTCTGTAAGTTACGTTTGAACCTTCGATGATAACTGAATCTGTGTCTTCGCTGTAGCTTGTAGATTCGATATCTAAAATACCTAAAATATTAGCTAAGTTACGGTTTGTATCTGCCAAGATAGGGTAAGTTACACCTTCGATTCCACCATTGTTTTTTGGAGTGTTCAACCACGCGAAGTGTACTTCGTTAGTATCGCAAGAAGCTCCTATTACGATAGTATTTTTTTTCTCGAATTCTGGTAAAGCAGCTTGAAAGGCGTGTAATTCTGTTGGACATACAAAAGTGAAATCTTTTGGATACCAGAACAATAGTACTTTTTTGTTGTTGTTTACTGCTTCTTCAAAAATGTTGATTTTTAAGTTATCACCCATTTCTGAGATAGCATCTACTGCAATACTTGGGAATTTTTTTCCTACTAAAGACATAATATTCGTTTTAAATTAAAGATTTATTTCTGGTGCAAAAGTAGGTCAGAAGTAAAGGTAATTGCAATAAGAAGTGATTATTAATATTTATAAGTTGATAAATTTTGACTATGATTTTTTTAACTTATTGAATTTCAATATTTACGGGTAAAATGCCATCGCACGAAATATTTTCTAATAATTGTTTTCCTGCTGTTTTTTGAAATTCTTCAAAATCCTGATATACCTGAATTAATCCTGAAGCTTTTTTAAGATTTGGAATAAGCGGTAAAACATACGGATTTCCAAAAACGTAAACGATGCATTTTTTGGTTTGAAGCAAATCTGAAAGCAATTCGAAAACTTCATCATTCACTTCGAAATTATTTGCTGGTTTTGCCTTTGGAACAAATAATGAAATCAAAATAGTTTCGAAATTTTCAAGTTCTTTTTTAATTTCTGAAATATTGGAATCTTCCAGATTTTCAAAAGCAAATTCTGGTGATGGTAATTTTGAATTTAAAGTTTTAAAGAAGTCATTTTCTGTATTCTTGTATAAACTTAATTTGGCGAATTGATTGTTTTTCTGTGCTTCAAAAAACATATTATTGCTTGAATTATCTATGATTTTTGTAATACAGTTTTCTGCTATTTTAGTATTTAAAAGAGAAGCATTTCTAAAGTTTAATTCGCCCGAAGCAGAAGTGTTTCCAGATAAAATTCCGGCTTTTTCTTTGGCATTCATGATTCTGTCATAGCTTTCGAAGATTCTGTCCGGAGAAGCATTTTGAAAGATAGCCTCGATTCCTTCCGGAACATTTTCGGCGAAGCACAAAACGTCGTTTCCTGCATTGAAAGCTTCCCATTCTAATTGCCCTTTTGTTTCATACAATTTCGAAACGCTGTGCATATTCAAAGCATCAGAAATAACTAAACCATTATAACCTAATTTATCTCTCAATAAATCCTGAATAACCGCTTTTGATAAAGTTGCCGAGGTATCTTTTCCGTCATTCAAGCTTGGAACGGCCAAATGTCCAATCATAATTGAATCGACGTTGTTTTCGATTCCTTTGATGAACGGAACTAATTCGTTTTCCAGTAATTCTTCTAAAGTTTCTTTTAAAACCGGTAATCCTAAATGAGAATCAACATTCGTATTTCCGTGTCCGGGAAAGTGTTTCAAACAGCCTAAAACGCCAACTTCTGATTGGCCCTTTAAATATTCAATTGCAAAATGGGCAACTTTTTCTTTGTTTTCACCAAAAGAACGATATCCAATAACCGGATTGTTCGGATTGTTATTGATGTCTGCCAAAGGCGATAAATTATACTGAATTCCGGCGGCTTTTAAATCTAAACCAATTTGTTTTCCAACTTCATAAACTAAATGGGATTTGCTTTCAGGTAAAGCGCCAAGTGTAATCGCGTATGGATATTGCGGTGTTTTTTCGATACGCATTGCTAATCCCCATTCCGCATCAATGCTGATTAAAAGTGGAGTAGAAGCAGCTTTTTGATAACGAACAATCAGCGCTTTAATTTTTTCGTAGCTGTCATCATTAAAAACAATTTTTTGCTTGCTTTCATAATTCGTTGCAGCACTCGCACGACTATGGAAAAAAGTCAGTCCGCCAATATTATGTTCTCTGATTAAACGTTCGGTTTCTTGAATGTTTTCTTCGGTATCGTTGATAAATACGGCTGGAAAGAAAAATTGTCCTATCCTTTGTCGTAATGCTTCGGCTGTCATTTTCATTATTATAAAGTCTTTTTCATGCAGACACTATTATCCATTTTTTCGTAAGGCGGATAATTTGGTATTATGGTATAATTTAATTTTTGATATAAGTTGATCGCTTCAGGCTGGTTTTTTCCGGTTTCGAGAATCGTATAGGTATAACCAACTTCTTTTGCCCAAGTTTCCAGTTCTGCCAAAACTGCTGATGCGATACCTTTTTTTCGATGATCGGGATGCACATACATTCTTTTAATCTCGGTTGTGCCGGGTTCTTTTTCGCGGAAAGCGCCACAGCCAACCGGAATATCATTTTCGTAATAAACGATCGTATGTTTTATTTTATCGGTCTTATTGTACTGATTATAAAACGCATGATCTTCACCATCTCTAATCGCTAAATCCTGATCTAACAAAGCAACCAGATTTATAAAATCAATATCGTCTGAATTGGTTCTTTTAATGTTAATCATGATTATAATATTTTTAGCGTTTAATTTTCTAACACATAGAAACATAGTGTTAGTTCGCTGAAAAAAGGCGTTTCACTTAATTTAAAAACACATAGATATGTGTTGAGAAACGAGTTTCTCTTTTTTACTCTTTTCACACAAAATAAAATCTATGTTTCTATGTGTTAAAAAAAATATTTTATTTCAGTTTAGCTTTCTTTTGCTTTGCCAATTGTTTTTTAGTTTCAATTGCTTTTTCCAATCGGTTTTTAAAACGAAATAACTTTGGAAGTCCTTCCAATCGGTCTTCTAGTGTGATTTCTTCATAAACGACAATTGCTTTCTCTAAAACGCGAATTTCATTGTCGAGATCCAGTTGGTTTTTGTAAATATTAGCCAGCCTGTCGTAAGGATGGTTTCCTTTAAAGCTTTCCGAAACATTTTCTTCGTACAATGCAATTGCTTTTTCAAGATCTCCGGTTTTTTCGAACTCAGCGCCTTTCAGGTTGCGTTTGGCCTGCAAATTTTCATTGATTTCCATAGGTAAAAGTTTGATTTGGGGTTAAACTTCTTCTGATTTTTTTCCGAAATCCTTCGGGAATATTAAAAAACGTGATAAAATAAGACCTGGAATTGTGGATATTAAAACCCAAATAAAGAAGTTTTGATAGCCTAAAAAATCCTGAATATAACCACTAAGCATTCCCGGAAGCATCATTCCTAATGCCATAAAACCGGTTGCAAGTGAATAATGTGAGGTTTTTGCTTCTCCTTCTGCTACATGAATTAAAAACATCATAAAACCCGTAAATCCAAAACCATATCCAAATTGTTCTACTATTACTGTAAGACAAGTATAGAGATTAAGATTAGAATTGAATTCAAAGAAATATAAGTTTAAATGAAAATGAAAAAGCTCTACAGGCTGATAATGTGCTAATGCAACAAATCCGATAATGGGAATATGCATTGCTAAAAACATTGGAAGCATCCATTTAGTAAGTCCATGTTTTGATATGGCGATACCACCTAAAATTCCGCCAATAGTTAACGCTGTAATTCCTAATGTACCATAAATAATTCCGACTTCTTCAGTTTGTAAACCCATTCCGCCAACTCCTGTAGGATCCACCAAAAAAGGATTTAACATTTTTAACAACTGAGCTTCGCCAAGACGAAATACAAGAATAAAAGCTAAGATTATTCCAATTTGTTTCTTTTTAAAAAAAGTAACAAATACATCTACGAAACTCATTGGTTCTTGCTTTCCTTTATTCGAAAAATCATTTTCTTCGTTTTTTGGAGTCGCGAAAAAATTATAAACGGTAATGCAAGCCATTAGTGCACCAATACAAATCATAGTGTATGACCATGCTTTTGCATTGTCATTGTATTTATTTTCCAAATGACCAGCGAAAAGCACCATAAGTCCACTTCCTGTAAGTCCTGCTAGTTTATAAAACGTACTTCTAATACCTAAGAAAAAAGATTGTTCTTCTGGTTTTAGTGCCAATAAATAATAGCCATCTGTTGCGACATCATTAGAAGCGGAAGCAAATGCGGACATAAAAAATAAAGCCAGACTTAAAATCAAAAAGTTATTTAAAGGAATTGTAAAACCAATAATTAAAAAGGCAAGAGAAATTAATAATTGCATTGACAAAAACCATTTTCTCTTCGTGCCATGAAGATCTATAAAAGGACTCCATAAAGGCTTTATTACCCAGGGTAGATAAAAAAGGCTGGTGTAGAAGCCGACTGATTTATTATCAATACCTAATTTTTTATACATTAAAACCGAAACGGTTATAATTATTGCATAAGGCAATCCGGATGCAAAATTAAGAAGCGGAATCCAAAACCACGGAGTATTATCTGTTTTCATTTGGCTGGGCAGGGATATAATTTTTAAATGTCTTTTTTAAGTCGATTATTGTTGGTGTACTTTCGTTTGCAAAATAATCAATAAATGTTACAGCACAAGCTTTATACTGATTGATTCTTTGTGAAGCTACAGAAAGTAAAATTCTTCCTTCGTTTTCGTGTACCCTTACTTTTTCAATAATTTGTGTGGGGTCATTAATGTCGATTTTCGAAATATGATCAGCCCCATAAATCACTAAATATCTCACTTTTGTATTTAAAGGAGATTTGATACTAAAGGTATAGCGCAGACTGTCTTTTGTATATTCGTTGACAACCGGCGTGTCGATAATAACACGTTTTAAGTTTGGAACTGCAGGAGGAAGAGCCGGATATTTATATTGATTTTCTTCTAAATGCCGTACAATATCGAAGTTTTTGTCCATAAACCATTTGGCACTGAAATAGGCACTTCCGCTTACATTTTTGAAACTTCTTAAATAATCAATCTGATTCGGGATTTCTGACATAAAATTCCAGCTTTTATCACTGTCTCCTCTAATTTTATAGGATGCGTGACCGATGTAAATGGCTGTGTTGTTTGAATTCTCAGACCACCATTTTACTAATTTGGAGTAATTGGCAACACGATTGTTCATACTCCAATACAACTGAGGAAGGATATAATCAATCCATTTCTGATCCATCCATAACACAGGGTCTGCATATAAATCATCGTAATTAGAAGTAGATTGTGTTTCTGAACCTCTCGGATCTACCGATTTATTTCGCCAAACCCCAAACGGACTGATTCCGAATTGTACCCAAGGTTTGCTGGCTTTTATAGTGGTTGAAATGGTATGAACAAAATTGCTCACATTCGCACGGCGCCAGTCGGCAAGGGATAAACCACTTCCGTATTTTTTGTAGGATGCTGTATCGTTAAAAACTTTTCCGGGAACGGCATACGGATAAAAATAATCATCAAAGTGAATGGCGTCGATATCGTATTTGTCAACAACCTCTTTTACCACTTTGGTTAAATGCGACTGAACTTCCGGCAAAGCAGGATCGTAATATAGTTTTCCACCATATTCAATCATCCATTCCGGATGTTTAAAAATATCGTGATTAGGGCTTAATTGCTGTTTGTTTAAATCGAAAGTCGCCCGGTACGGGTTCATCCAGGCATGAAATTCAAAACCTCTTTCGTGCGCCTGCTCAATCATCCAGGCTAATGCATCATAATACGGACTCGGAGCCTGTCCTTCTTTACCGGTTAAAAACCTTGACCACGGCGCCAGTTCTGAAGGGTAAAAAGCATCGCCCACACTTCTAATCTGAACAATTACGGCATTGTAATTCAGTTTTTTGTAAGCCTCTAAAATCGCAATATAATCTGCTTTTTCCTTTTCAACGTTGTCAATTGCCGTTTTGGGCCAGTCAATGTTTACTACAGTTGCAATCCAGACACCTCTAAATTCGTTTTTAGGATGTTTGGTTTTTTCCTGTGAATTTGCGTTCAAACCAAAGAAAAATAAATATATGATAGAGAATATTAGGTGCTGATTTTTATGCATTTCAATCTTTTTTTAACAGAAACCAAAAATAGTTTGTTTTTGCCACGAATTAGACGAATTTCCGCTAATTATTTTTTTGTTATAGATTACACTGATTAATACTAATCTTTCGCTAAAATTTTTCTCTCGCAGATTTAGCAAATATTGCAGATTTTATTGCAACGAAAAGATCAATGCAGATTTTATAAATAAAACAAAAAAATAAATCTGCTCAATCTGCAAAATCTGCGTGAAACAAAATCCTAATCTGTTGCAAAAAAAAAATTAATCCGGAAACGAAATTTTACCCATTGTTACAGATGGAATTCCTTTGTTGCTACCAAAATCATAATCGCCTCCAGCAACCGTTTCATTAGCTAAAACAGCAAATAAAACCGCTTCTTTTGCATCGCTTAAAATGCCCAGGTCATCGCTTTTTTGAAATTCGCAAGGCAATAATTCTTTTAACCATTTCACGAGTAACGGATTGTTTGTACCGCCTCCCGACATGTAGATTTTAAAATCTTCGATTGGTGTTCCGCTGTTTTTTACCACAAACTGAATCGCTTCGGCAATTGTTTCGGCACTTAATCGTGTTAAAGTAGCCAGCAAATCTGGTGCCGAAATATTTTCAAGATTGGTTTTTGAAAGTACCGAATCAACAAAATCTTTATTGAATAATTCCTGTCCGATGGTTTTTGGAAAGCTTTTCCAGAAGAAAGCATCGTTTTTTAGTTCGGTTAAAAGGGTTTGGTTTACGGTTCCGCTTTGAGCGATTTCAGCGTCTTTATCGTAGCTTTTTTCAGGGAAATACTGTTTGGTAAAAATATCGATCAGGGTATTGGCCGTTCCGGTATCGGTCACAAAAACATCTTCGGCATTTAATGAGGCTGGGAGATAGGTGAAATTTGCGATTCCGCCCATGTTGAGCATGATGCGGTTTTCGCCTTTTTTGCTGAACAATAAATAATCGCCATAAACCGCCAAAGGTGCACCTTCACCACCTGCTGCAACATGTTTTTGTCTGAAATCTGACAATGTTATAATTCCGGTTTTTACGGCTATATGATCGCCATCACCAATCTGCAAAGTCGCATTGGGGAATTTTTCCTGCTGATGCAAAAACTTCGGAGCGTGCAAAACCGTTTGTCCGTGCGAGGCAATTAAGTCAACTTCACTTGCCTGAATACTCCATTTTGCTAAGCTGTTATTAATCATTCCGGCATGTAATATTCCGATCCATTCGTTTAGTAAAGCCAAATGCTGAAAATCGATTGTTTTTTTTGCAAAAACCTTTCGGATTTCGGTTTTAATATCTTCGGAGTAATTGATGGTTTCGAATTCGAGGATTTTTATTTCCGTTTTTTCTCCTCTTCCAGATATCTCGCATAAGGCAATGTCTAACCCGTCAAGTGAAGTTCCGGACATTAAACCGATTATTTTTCGGGTTTGTTTTTGGGATATGTTGTATAGTGCGATTATGTTTTTGTTCATTGTTTGGATGCCTTTATTTGGTAATGCTAAAATCGGGATGTTTTGTGGATATAAAGGTAGCTAACTTTGAAATTTATTTAATGAATAGAAACATAGTTTGGTTTGTGGATAAAGTATTAATCTGGCAATATAATTTTGGGTAGAAAAAAACTCAGCACTTTACAAGGTGTCATTGTTTTATAATTTCATAGCCGAATTCTTTTGATTTTGTTACTATATCATTATCAATCCATTTTGTTTTAATAAAATATTTTCCTTTATCTTCAATTAATATAAATTCAGGATTCATTTTTGCACCTAACTTATAACCATCTATATTTTTTAAATGATTTAATACTAATTCATTATTATTTTCTTTCGCAGTTAATAAATCTTTGAACCCTATTTGATAACCATCTCCAATAGCTGTAATGCTATCCTTTGAGATTTCAATATCTAAATTCCAACCTGCTTTTTCTCCTCCAATTTTCCCATAACTAAAATATGTTGAATATTTTCCAATCCATTTATTTGGAAGTTTTATTTTTTGAAGCTTGGCTTCTTTCTCTTGATTTTCCTTTGGCTTTTGTTGGCAAATTACAAGTTGTAAACAAAATAAAATAGCTGTGATTACGAGTGTTTTTTTCATATTTAAATTTATAATATAATACACCTGAGAGTTCAAATAAGAAAAATCATTTTAACATTAGCTTAAATTAGTACTTCCTATTTAGCAAATACCATTCAAAATCTATAAATCTTTTACTTTTTATGTAATATTGATTCTTTTCTTTCTTGATTAAGAAAGAACTTTCTTCTAAATCTGAAGTACAAGTACCTTCACCATTATATATTAATTTTGAAACTCCTTTGTTTTGGGTAATAGTGTAAGTTCCTTCACAGTATGCTTCTAACGAATCATTCGTTCCGATGCTTAAGATAGCTTGAGAGGTTTCAAAACTAAAATAAAAGGTAATTTCAATTGGTTCTCCTGTTTCAACGCTTGAAACTTTAGTTTTAATAAAATAATTTCCTTTTAAAACTACATCTTGATTGCTTTGTTTTATATTTGAATTACCTAAAACATTTGATTTCCAATTATTATATTCATTATTATTTTCATTAATTATATTGAGAGTAAGTATTTTCTTCCATGTCCCATTAGTCCATTTAAAGATACTTTGATCATGAGGATATTTTGGATAATATGGAATATCCATATTTGGATTATAGGTTAAATCTCTTTTATCTATTATAAGTACATAAATATCATATAGCTTTTTTAAATCATCAATATTTAATTTTCCGACTTTACTTTCTTCATTCTCAAAATCAATATTTTCGTTTAATCTATTTTTTGGAATAAGATAGACTTCAGCATTCCCTAATTTATTTGATGTTTTTGGATTATAAATACACCCATTGTCAGGCACAGTAAAATATCCATCCATATATGAATAATCTCCACATTTTAAAAGATTGTCAAGTGATTCTTTTGAATAATTGGTTTCGCTAATAACTTCTTTCTTTTCTTTTTTAGAAAGCTCCTGAGCATAAACTTCTTTCTTTTTACAACTAATTAAAAGAAGAAAAAAAATACTTAATAATTTAATTGATTTCATTTTTATAATTTTTTAGTGTAATTTTTTGGCCTAAAGTAACCTTTCCAACCAGCATGTTTAGATAAAGCTTTTCCTGATCTTTTATATATGGCTGTTCTGGAGCTTCCGGTTCCAGAATAACCACCATTATTTTTATTTGTTGTTTCATCGGCACTCCCCACATTACCTATTGCCTCTAATATAGTTACTAAATCGGTTTCTTCATCAAAACTATATACAATTCCTGTATGCCCTACACCATCGGATCTTCTCCAGACAAAAATATCTCCCTTGCTAGGTTTAAAATCATTAGAATCACTTCCTGTAATAAAGTCGATATTTTCTGAATCTATTGCTTTTCTAAAATCCTTTTGGTTAGTCATTACTCCTGTATTTATTTCCTTTACACTAGTTGTTATTCCTAGTTTAGCTAAATAAATTGAAACAGTTTCTGAACAATCTAAACCTTCTAAACCTTTTTCAGAAAGAGAATTTCTAACTCCAAGCTGACTATAAGGAATATTTTTATCTACTAAAGCTTTCATTTCATCTAAAACACCCATGTCATCACTACTGGTTTCTTCCTTGTTTTTATTTGCTCCACAACTGAACTCCTTTTCTTTCTTCAAAAGTCCTTCTGCGAAACTGATCCGGTATCTGCCTAATATTTCTGAGCGTTGAATTTTTTTATCATTATTATTTTCTTCATCCACACTTTTATTGGCCTCATAATTTCTATTACTAACTTTTTGTTTTTCTGTTTCTGGCTTTTCATGCTTTTCATATAAAATATAACTTTCTTTTTTAGCAATTCCTATTGGCGCAAAAACCTGTAAATAAATATCTTCAGGGGACAACAAATTTTTGTACCAATTATATAGCATGAAATATTTCTTAACATATTCGAGTTGATCTAAATCGGTCATTAATGCTAACTTTTTTTTAGTAAGACTCAGAGAATTTTCTTTGTTTAAAGCTTCTATAGCATCTTTTGTAAATTGTATGAGCCCAACCGCACCATTAAAGTTTTCATCAAGTTTATTTATTGCTTCTTTAGATAAACCTTCATATTTTTTTCTCTTTTTTCCTTTACTGTCAACATAACTAACTAATTCAATCTTAGAAGGAGAAAATGTTTCAGAGGTTTCAACTCTCATTACAGCCATTAATCCACTAGCCATTTGTTTATAGTTATTTGGCCATAAGCTTTTACTTATTTCCACAACTTTCTTTCTAAAATCACAACTTACTTTATTCCCCCAAATCAAGTCATATTCCTTACAGACACAATTAGCAGCACCTTTCTTCTCGTCCTTAGCATCAGGCACAAAAATCTTCATTACGCTATTTGTGAACTCCATAGGATCAGGCAAGAATATGGGCTTTATTTTAAAGGCTTCTTCGACCCAATCGTACTTTTTGCCAGTTACCGGAGATTGTATTTCTTTTTTGTCTTTTTTGGATTTACCTTTATTTTCGGCTGGAATTGTTTTTTGAGCTGTTTGTTTCTGTGGCTCCTTTTGGTAATCAGAATTTTTTACATTTAAATTGTTACTACTAACTTTTTCTTGTAGGAACATTTCTGCGGTTGCGTAATACTCATGGGTTTGCCCTTCATTAGCATTTCTTGCATTGGCTATTTTTTTGAAATCGGGCTTCAATATAAAATCAATATCGGCAATTCCGTTTTTTACGATACCAGGAAGTGTTTGCGCTTTGTTTTTTTCATTCAGCTTATCATGTCCTCCTCCGTCTGCATCATCTTCACAGAGTGTAACATATACTCTTTGCCAATCCATGTGCAGACAATGAACCCTTGCTTTAATGGTTTGCCCGTATGCTAAAGGTTCTGATGGTTTTTTACCGTTTTTGTCAAGTAATTCAACAGATTGAATTTTTGGGATTTCTGTAGGATGTGTTTTTATATCCAGTTGAGCTATTTGTTCACCACGTTTGGCTACAATACGAATTCCTTTTCGGGTTAGGCTTCTCTGTAAAAAAGTAAATGATACAGTGCTACCTTTTTTTTCATTTCCTTTTGCTTTTCTCCATTTACCAAGTTCCAAAACATAAACTTCCCATGTAACAGGATATTCAAAATTGTTGAGAGTGTTTGAAGGAATCTGGTCTAGATAAAATCCAATTTTAGGGAGTAGTGTATTGACTGAGTAAAATTCTTCTTTTCCAACCTCAGGAGTAGGATTTCCGGTTATTTTAAAATCTGACATTTATATCGTGTTTGAGGCAATAATTAGAATAAGATTTTTCTTTAATTACTTGGCGAATATAAATATTAAATTCATCAAAACAATCATAATAAAAATAAATTTCTTACAAATTTTGATTTGTAGCCCAGGATGGAAGCGGTATCCTTTTTCTGGCTTTTTTAGCCCCGATAGCGCGGATTTGCAATCCGTGCCCATAACAATTGAACATAAGAAAAGCCAAAAAATATACTTTGCGTGCACGGATTACAAATCCGCGCTATCGTTGTATCAATCAGGACAAAAAGGAATAGTAACATTTGATTTGAACAATATTTTTCTTAAATTAGAGAAACCATTAAATTCAAAAACATGAATACATCAAAAATAATAGGAATAATTCTGATCGTTATTAGTCTCGCTGTCGGGTATGTAGGGATTAACAAAATAGCCGATAATACAAAAGAAATTAATTTATTGGGGCTGAAAATCGATGCATCGAACGAATCCGGTAAGGAACAGGGATATCTTTATTTAGGGCTGGCTGTTATTTTACTTGCGGGTGGAGTTTATACGGTTAAGAAATGAAATTAAAGTGCAGGTAGGAGTAGTGTTTAATAATCAATTTCAACCAAATCTTCTCATGAAACCCAACCGCCATAGCCCAGATGGAAGCGGCATCCTTTTGTGGCGGGGTTCGCCACAAAAGATATAGCGGACAGCTGGATTAGCTTCTGAAAACCCTTAAAATGATAGGGTTTCATTAGTGCGAAAACCCAAACGAAATACTCAATATAATAATGCCGATTACGATGGTGGTAATAGCAACATAGAGATAATCTTTTTCCAATAAAAAAGAAAATAACGACAGCAATACCCGAAATACAGGCGTGAGAAACAAAAGTATGATTCCGGAGAAGATGATCGAGTCGCCTTTTGCCTGAATTAAACCTTGATATATAGTGGCGATTACTTCGAAAATATTTTTGTCATTTTCTTTAAATACGGAGTAGTCTTCGATTTCCTGACCGTGGTGGAGTAAATAAACAAGGCCTCCAACGGCGGCTACAGACAATGCCGTCCAAACGCCATAGCGTAACAAATTGCCAATAATGTTCTGAAAATCTTTTTCCTGTGATGTATTGGGTGTCATGTTTTTAGATTTTTCCGTTAATGCCATTGTAAATCATGTTTATTGCCAGTACAAAAATGAGGCAGGCGAAGAAAATTCGCAGTTTTTTCGGGTTGGTTCTGACCAGGATTTTGGCTCCCGCCATGGCTCCGAACAAAACCCCAATTACAACGGGCATACAAATTCCGGGTTCGATATAGCCTTTCTGAATGTAAATTACAGAACTCGCCATTGCAGTAACGCCCATCATAAAATTACTGGTGGTGGTAGAAACCTTAAACGGAATCCGCATGATGTTGTCCATTGCAATTACTTTAAACGCTCCGGACCCGATTCCTAACAATCCTGACATCATTCCGGCGATACCCATCATGCTGAATCCTCCAATGACATTTTTGGTTCCGTATGATACAACTTCTCCGTCATGGGTTGGGTAAGTGCCGTTCAGATGTAGTTTTTTGGCCAGCGGACTGGATTCTAAAACGATGTGTTCTTCTTTTTTTCGCAGGGAATTAACAGCGGAAAAGATAAGTGTGAGTCCGAATAAAACGGCTATAAAAGACGTCGGTGCTATGGTGGAAAGCATTGCTCCGCCAACGGCTCCGAGTGTGGTGGCGATTTCGAGAAATATCCCGAGACGCATATTGGTAATGCCTTCTTTTACATAAGCCGCCGCAGACCCTGATGAAGTAGCAATTACAGAAACCAATGCCGTACCAATGGCATAATGAATATCGACTCCGAGAAGAACTGTGAGTAGTGGTATAATGATAATTCCGCCGCCTAAACCGGATAAGGAGCCTACGAAACCGGCTAAAAAAGCTCCTAAAAGCATAATCAGCGTAAATGTTAATACTGTCATTGCTGTGTTTTTATCTGGGGGCTAATTTACGAAGACATATTGGCTATTAAGGCTTAAAAAGAACTTAAAAATTACCAGGTCCATATAAGTTTCTTATGAAAATAAGCGCCTTAGCCCAGATGGGAACGGTATCCTTTTGTGGTCTCGTTTTTTTCTAATGAGACCACAAAAGATATAGTGGACAGCTGGAATAGCTCCTGAAAAAAACAATTGCAATTTCAAAATTCATTTCAATACAATATAGGATCATAAAAAAACCGTCTCAAATAGCACTTTGAGACGGTTTTTTTATGATAAAACAGAATTGTTTTTTAAAATTTATAGGTTATACCTACTCTAAAGTTTCTTGGTGGTTCGGTTTGCCAGTAATAGACTCCATTACTAACCCATTGGTAGAATGAACCGCTATACAAATATTCATCTAAGATATTAAATACATTAGCCGTTATCTTGAATTTGTTTGTTTCATATGACAATCCTCCATCTAATTTAAAGTAATCAGGTAATCTTTCTAATCCTTCGCTCCAGGTATCCGTTTGGCGTCCTGCAAGATAGGTTCCTCCAATAGATGCACCAAAACCTTTTAATATTCCGACAGGGACAGTATAGTTTAACCATGCATTTGCTACGTGTTTAGAATATCCCGGAACTATATCTCCTTCATTAAAAGTGCTGACATTAGCTTTGGTTACTTTTGATTCCGTAAAGGCATAATTAGCAATTAAGTTTAAACCATCAACTACTTTACCTCTTAAGTCAACTTCAAAACCTTGAGCTGTTTTTTCTCCTAATGTTGTGCTGTAAACAACTGTAGATCCAGCGGGTTGAACAGGGTCTGTAGTCAATTCATTTTGTTTAATGATGCTATATGCAGAAAGTGTGGTACTCCAAGTACCGTTAAACCAGTCTTTTTTAATACCGATCTCACGGTTTGTACCGGTAAGTGGTTTTATAGTTTCTGTAGGTCTCACTCTTCCTGACTGAGGTGTGAATGCCTGATCATATACTCCGTAAACAGCCAAAGAAGGTGTTACTGACCAGCTTAATCCTATACGAGGTGTAATGTGGCTATCTGCAGCCGGATCACTATAACTACTGGTTTGTTTAATCCAGGTGTAACGGCCTGCGAGTGTTAATCTTAATTTATTTTCAAAGAAACCTAATTCATCCTGAACATATCCGGCAGCATATTGCGAACCATATATCCCTCCGGCTCTCTGGCTTAAAGGTGTACTTTCATCAAAATTTGGCATTCCGTTCGCAGGTGTTCCATAATCAGGATTTAAAACATTAAAAGGATCTTCTAAAGTATCTAATGCGTGAGTTTGCCCCCAATCGGCCATATAATCTTTTCTTCCTAAATCCATACCTCCCAAAACTTTATGACTTACAGGACCTGTATTGAATTTTCCATTCAGGAAAATCTGACCTAAAAACATATCGCTTTCTGCATCCCAAATACTCACACTTCTGATAATTTCTCCCTGAGACAAAACTTCTGTATCTAAAACATCATCATCGTCAGTATCAATACTTACTGGTCCAACAGCACCTGGCCATGAACTGTAACCATCCATTATATATTTAAAATAAGAAGTCTGAGCTGTTAATTTCCAGTTATCATCAAATTTATGTTCAAACATTAAAAAACCACTGTGGTCATTAATTTTTGTATCAGGCAAACCTGGCTGAGTCATCGTAAAATCAACAGGTGTAGTGGCATAGCCTTCATTTGCTGAACTAAAAACATAATATGAACCTACTTCGCTGGTATTAGCAAACTGTCCGTTATATTCTAATGTCACCTTTGTTTTATCACTCAACTGATAAGAAAAAACCGGAGCTATTACGTAGCGGTCATTATGCTCATAAGGTCTGTGAGATCCCTTTTTTTGAAAAGCACCATTAAAACGGTAAAGGAATTTTCCGGCTTTATCAAATTTTCCGTCTAAGTCAATACTGGCACGATAAAAATCAAAACTTCCTGCTAAAACGCTAGCCTCACCTTTAGTAATTCCGGTTGGTTTTTTTGTTACCACATTGTACAGACCACTTGGGTCACCGCTTGAAAGCATGAAACCTGCCGGTCCTTTTACGAATTCAATGTGGTCAACAAAACTCATGTCTTCTGTAAGTGGTCCCCAGAAAGAAGATACTACGTTGAAGCCATTTCTGAATGCCTGAATTTGTGATCCGCGCATGGAGATATTAGTATACATATCGCCCCAGTGCTCTAAACGAACAGCACCACTCACGTTACGAATAACTCCATCGCTCATACTGGTAATTTGCTGATCTTTTAATGTTTGAGAACTCACAATCTGGATATTCTGAGGGATTTCTAATACCGGAGTCTGAAGGCGTAAAGATAAAGACGGTTTGTCCTGTTTGTATTTGTTTTTTGTAATAATAACTTCATCAAGATCTTCCTGACTTTCAGAAAGTGCAAAGTTTTTAGTAGTAGTCTGTTTTGCTATTACCTCAATTTTTTCTTCTACCGATTTAATTCCTACTGAATTAATACTAATAGTGTAGCTTCCCGGTTTAACATTTTTGATTTCATACTGTCCATTAGCATTTGTAACAGCAGTGTACTTCGTTCCTTTAAGTTTTATTGAAATATTCTCAGCAGGAAGATTTCCGCTTAAAGATACTTTTCCGCTTACTTTTCCAAGCTCCTGACTTAACATGTTAAGCGAACTTAAAAACAGTAAACAAAACAACAGTTTTTTGATGGTATTTATATTCATCGTTGGTAAGGGTTAATTTTTTATGAGGCAAAAGTAGTGGCAAATACCCTTTTATCCAAATTATTTTTAATTATTCTAAATAAATTTAGTGTTTTTAAGATTGATTCAAATACATTTTTTCTGCTAACAATTAGTAATAAGTATAAAAAATACACTTATAGAAAGGCTTAATGCCAAAATACAGTACAAGTTCGCAGTATTATGGCGTAAACATTGAAAAATTAGAGGCTAATTTTCTTAATTTAGAATAAAAACAAAGGAAATAAGAGTATTTTTGTAACCGAAAAAACACATCCGTTTTAGGTTATAAAATTCAAATCAGAATGTCAATAATTAAGGAGTTAGAACAATTGTCTGCATCATTAGAAGGAACACTTTTATATGATGATCTTCATAAAACACTTTATTCAACCGATGCGTCGGTGTACCGGATTAAACCCAATGCGGTGGCTATCCCGAAAACGACCGAAGATATTGTTAAACTAATAAAGTTTGCAGCCAATCATAAAATGTCGGTTACACCGAGAACTGCGGGAACTTCTCTGGCAGGCCAGGCAGTAGGAGAAGGATTGGTAATTGATGTCTCGAAAAATTTTACTAAAATTATTTCGTTTGATGCCGAAAAGAAAACCGTAACCGTTCAGCCCGGTGTCATTCGCGATGAGCTGAATTTATTTCTAAAACCTCACGGAGTATTTTTTGCACCAATTACATCAACCTCAAACCGCGCAATGATTGGCGGAATGGTGGGAAATAATTCATCCGGGACGACTTCAATTCGATATGGAGTTACACGTGATAAAATTGCAGAAGTAAAAGCAATTTTGAGCGACGGTTCAGAAGTGGTTTTTACAGATCTGACTTCGGCTGAATTTATCGAAAAGACCAAATGCGATACTTTAGAAAATAAAATATACAAAACGATTTACGATGAGCTTTCGATAAAAGAAGCGCAGGAAGAAATTGTAAAAGAATTTCCAAAGCCTGAAATTCACCGTAGAAATACCGGTTATGCCGTTGATATTCTGCTGAAATCGGAATTATTTGGCGGAACAGAACCAACAATCAATCTAGGAAAACTGCTTTGTGGAAGCGAAGGAACTTTGGCTTTTACAACCGAAGTAACACTAAAAGTAGATGATCTTCCGCCTGCTCACAGTATAATGGTTGTTGGACATTATCATACGATTCAGGAATCGTTAGAGTCGGTTGTGGTGGCGATGAAACATCATTTGTATACTTGTGAAATGATTGATGATACCATTTTAGATTGTACTAAAACGAATCGGGAACACGTAAAAAACAGGTTCTTTTTGCAGGGTGAACCTAAAGCAATTATGATGTTTGAGGTTGCTGCGCATACTTTGGAAGAGGCCGAAAAACAAGCCGATGCTTTAATTGCCGATTTAGAAAAAAACAATTTTGGTTATGCCAATGTAAAGATTTACGGTGCTGATATTGACAAAGCCAACGAACTCAGAAAAGCCGGTCTTGGACTTTTAGGAAGTATTGTTGGCGATAATAAAGCAGCTGACTCTATTGAAGATACGGCGGTTGAATTGAGCGATTTGCCGGCTTATATTGCAGAGTTTTCAGCAATGATGTTAAGTCACGGTCAGGAAGCGATTTATTATGCTCATGCGGGTGCGGGAGAATTACACCTTCGTCCGGTTTTGAATCTGAAGAAAACTGAAGATCTAAAACTATTTAGAACCATTGCAACCGAAGTGGCGCATTTGGTAAAAAAATACAGAGGTTCGCTGAGTGGTGAACATGGGGACGGAATTGTGCGTGGTGAGTTTATTCCGTTTATGATTGGTGAGAAAAATTACGAATTACTGAAAAGAATCAAACTGGCATTCGATCCAAATTCGGTTTTGAATATCGGGAAAATTGTCAATGCCGGAAAAATGGACGAAAATCATCGTGTAGTTTCGGGCAGAGATGAACCGGACATCAAAACATTTCAGGATTTCTCAGACAGTTTGGGGATTTTACGCGCGGCCGAAAAGTGTAACGGTTCCGGTGACTGCCGAAAACTGCCGTCAGCTGGAGGAGCGATGTGTCCGAGTTATCGTGCAACCAAAAATGAAAAGGAAACAACACGTGCCAGAGCCAATGCGTTACGGGAATATTTAACCTATTCTGAAAAAGAAAATAAATTCGATCAAAAAGAATTATACGAAGTTTTTGAGTTGTGCGTAAGCTGTAAAGCCTGCGCCAGCGAATGTCCGAGTAATGTGGATGTAGCGACTTTAAAAGCCGAATTTTTATACCAATATCAAAAAGCAAACGGGTTCTCAACCCGAAATAAAATTTTTGCCAACAACGCCAAACTGAACAAGATGGGAAGTAAATTCCCGGCAATTACGAATTTTATTTCGAATCAGTCCTTCGTTAAAAAATCAATGGGAATTGCATCTGAAAGACAAGTTCCGTTACTGGCAAAAAAGACTTTTAGAAAATGGTTCCAAAATCATAAGCCTTCAACTACAGATTTTCCGAACGGAAGATTGTATTTGTTCGTAGATGAATTCACGAATTATTATGATGTGAATATCGGAATCGATGCTTTCGAATTATTGACAAAATTAGGGTATCAGGTTTTGGTTATTGATCACGAAGAAAGCGGAAGAGCGTATCTTTCGAAAGGTTTTTTGGAAGAAGCCAGGAAAATTGCCAATCATAATATAAACCTTTTTAAAGATCTGGTTTTAGGAAATGCACCTTTGGTTGGAATAGAACCTTCGGCAATTTTGACTTTCAGGGATGAATACCTCCGTTTGGCAGACAATAAAGAAGAAGCGGAGAAACTTTCACATAATACATTTACAATTGAAGAATTCTTTAAAAAAGAAATCATCGACGGAAAAATCACCCCTGATTCTTTTTCAGAAGAAACCAAAGAAATTAAAATCCACGGTCATTGCCATCAAAAATCATTGAGTTCTGTTGAGGCGACATTTGCCATGCTGAATCTGCCTAAAAATAATACGGTTACGATTTACAATTCGGGCTGCTGCGGAATGGCAGGCTCTTTTGGTTATGAAAAGGAACATTATAATGTGAGTATGCAGATGGGAGAAGATACACTTTTCCCAAAAGTTCGTAATACAGCCGAAAATGTAAAAATCGCTGCTGCAGGAACAAGCTGCCGTCATCAGATTTATGATGGAACGAAGAGAGAGGCTCAGCATCCGGTTTCAATTTTAAGAAGTTGTTTAAAATAACGAAGGTTTTAATTTATGTATATAAAATTTTGTTTTAGCATCATTCTATTCACAACACTTTTAGCGAAAGCACAAAATAGAGTAGATTGTTCAAAATGTTCATTGGAACTCATTGATGAAACTAAACTGGAAAATGAAGATTTGAATGCTTTAAAATTACTAAAAAACGAGATTTACGCCCGAAAGGGTTATGTATTTTCAAATCCTGAATATGCTGATTATTTCAAAAAATATAGTTGGTATAAGCCTGTATATGATAATAAAAGTATTGTTTATTCGGATATTGAAAAAAGGAATGTTGCAATCCTGTCGCAAAAAATCAATGAAATTTCGCAGTTTATTTCGACTGAAAATAATAGTAAATACAAAATTATTTCAGAAGAAAAGATAAATGAAATTTTTCCAAAAGAAAAAAGAAAAGAATTAGGTATAAATTTTAATATCTGGAAAGTTTACGATTATAAGGATAAAGCGGGACAGTATTATTTAGTTTTAACAGAAAACAAATTTAAAGAGCCAGTTGGTGGAAATGTTTTTAATAATTCGGTCAAAGCATTAAATTTTAAAATACAGGACAATGGTTTGATTAAAACTTTTGAAACAAATGATGCCAAAGATAAGGAAGAAGAAAGTGTATGGTTTTGGACAAGATATATCTATGTCGAAGATTTTGATAATGACGGCATCATAGAGCCAACGATCATTTATGGCACCAGCGGTTATAATGGTTATAGTGATGGAAGAATCAAAATCCTATTGTATTATAAGGGTAAAAAAATTGGAGTGCGAATTCAAAATGGCGTTTTAGATGATGAAAGAAATCTTAAGATAGACGCCGATTTTTATGCTCTGCCAAAGAAAATACAGGATAAAATTGTGGAGCAAATGGAGTTAATGGTCGAAAATAACCACTCTATTTTGCCGTATGGATGGCAAAAAAAGATGGCAAAAAAAATGACTTTTATTGAAGAATAATTTCATAAAAAAATCTTTCAATCTTCGTGAGAAAAAAATAGTGCCCCAGATTAAAAAGATTAAATAATCTGTGTAAATCTATTTAATCTGGGGCAAAAAATTATAAAACTATTTTCTTCCCGGTTTCAGCAGCTTTGTAAATTGCATTGATAATTTTAATGTCTTTCAGTCCTTCCTCACCTGTAATATGGTCAGGAAGCTTTTTGTTTGCGAGCAACACTTTAGAAATTTCATCCAATTGTTTTTGCTGTTGTTTGATTGGAGGAAATTTAAGAGGCCCTTTTGATGTCTTTCCCTCATAAGGTCCGTAACTGAGACCAGGACTTAATTCGAAAGAGCCATAATCAGCAGATGCGTAGGTTCTGTCAATATTATAACCACAAGAAGTAGTGCCATTAGCCATTGCGCCACTCGGAAATACCATTTGCCAGGAAATGCTTTCTTCTGTTTCTGAAAATCGGTTTTTATCGTTTATTGTACCAAACTGTGCAGTAACCGAAATCGGTTCTTCCCCTAAAATATACCGGCTGGCCTGTATGCAGTAAATTCCCAGATCCATTAAAGGACCGCCACCTGATAATTTTTTATTTAGTCTCCAGTTCGACGGACTATTTATATCTACCGGTTTTTTGGCAATGGTGTCATATGTTTTGTATCCCAGGGATGATTCGATGTATCGTACCTGTCCAAAAACTTTCTCTTGTCCTAATCTTTTAATTTCTAAATGAGTTGGTTCGTAATGCAAGCGGTACCCAATAGCTAACTGCACCTTATTATCATTGCAGGCTTTGATCATTTCTTCGCATTCTTTGACGTCAATTGCCATTGGTTTTTCAGTTATAACATGCTTTCCTGCTTTTGCTGAACGAATAACGAAATCTTTATGCATGCTGTTCGGCAGGATAACGTAAACCATGTCGATATCTTTATTTTTTATGATGTCATCGAAATTTTCATAATTATAGATATTCTTGTCGGGAATATTGTATTTCTCTTTCCATTTAATTGCTTTTGAAGGGGTTCCGGTCACTATTCCTGCAAGATTGCAATACTCAGATCCCTGCATAGATTCGGCTACAATATTGGCATAAATGCCCAAGCCACAAAGGGCAAGATTTATTTTTCTTCCATTATAAGGAATATGTTCTGGTTCGGCTGCAGATAAAAAAGAAGGAATACTTGTCGCAATAACTGAAGCACCAACACCAAT
Source organism: Flavobacterium flavigenum (assembly GCF_027111255.2). Taxonomy (NCBI): domain Bacteria; kingdom Pseudomonadati; phylum Bacteroidota; class Flavobacteriia; order Flavobacteriales; family Flavobacteriaceae; genus Flavobacterium; species Flavobacterium flavigenum. The sequence goes on from NZ_CP114285.2 coordinate 4,353,711, forward strand.
TCCGAATTTGTTTACAAATGAACGTCTGGATATTTTTTCCATAAATTTTGTCTTTATACGATATTAAATTATAATTTTAGTAGTTTCAAAAAATGAATATTTATATTTCTTGTGAATGATTTTTTGAATATAATTATCTTCAAATTAAACGATTATAATTTTATTGTCCTAAAAAAGCGACATATTTATTGGTGAAAATAATTAAGAAAATTTGTGCAATTCTGCACGAAAAATAAGTCAGATAAACAAAATCGTTTTATATATTTGATTTCAGGATAATTTTTGCATTATTTGCAAAATAAAAGCCCAAAGTCTGAAATTTATCAATTTAAAACCAGAATCACATATGGCGTTGTCAGGTTTATTCCGCAAAAAAACAGTACAGGATATTTTAAACCAGGTTGCAAAGAATGAAGCAGATGGTCATAATGCATTAGGGAAGCATTTAACTGCAAGGGATTTAACTGCTTTTGGAATTGCAGCTATTATTGGTGCAGGAATTTTTAGTACCATCGGAAAAGCAAGTGCAGATGGGGGGCCTGCTGTTATTTTTCTGTTTTTATTTACCGCATTAGCGTGTAGTTTTGCCGCTTTTGCTTACGCCGAATTTGCTTCAATGGTTCCGGTTTCCGGAAGTGCTTATACCTATTCTTATGTTGCTTTTGGCGAATTAATTGCGTGGATTATAGGTTGGGCCTTAATTATGGAATACGCCGTAGGAAATATAACGGTTGCCATATCCTGGAGTGATTATTTTACAGGATTACTGCAAAGTCGCGGAGTTAATTTGCCACAGTGGATTCAGATGGATTATTTAACCGCTTCAAACGGTTTTAAAGATGCAATGGCCCTGATGCAGGGAGGAAAAACTTTCGAAAATTTAGATGCAGGATTACAGGCGGCTTATATGGCCTGGACTACCGCACCAACAATTGGTTCTTTTCATTTTGTAGCTGATTTGCCGGCTTTGTTTATTATCGTACTAATTACCGCTTTGGTGTATCGCGGAATGAAAGAATCACGTAACGCCAGTAACTTAATGGTTGTAGTGAAACTTTGTATCGTACTTTTAGTAATTGCTGTTGGAGTTTTTTATGTGGATACAACCAATTGGAATCCGTTTGCGCCAAATGGTGTAAGTGGGGTTTTAAAAGGAGTTTCTGCTGTTTTCTTTGCTTACATAGGTTTTGATGCGATTTCAACCACCGCAGAGGAATGTAAAAATCCACAGCGTGATTTACCACGCGGGATGATGTGGGCAATTATTATCTGTACCATCTTATACATTGCCATTGCCTTGGTTTTAACCGGAATGGTCAAATACAACGAATTAAATGTCGGCGACCCGTTAGCATTTGTTTTTGAAAAATTAGACTTAAAATGGATGTCTGGCATTATTGCAGTAAGTGCTGTCATTGCAATGGCAAGTGTTTTACTGGTTTTTCAGATGGGGCAGCCTCGTATCTGGATGAGTATGAGCCGTGACGGATTATTGCCAAAGAAATTTTCTACAGTGCATCCAAAATTCAAAACACCTTCTTTTGCTACCATTGTAACAGGTTTTGTAGTGGCTGTTCCGGCTTTATTTTTAAACCTGACAATGGTAACCGATCTATGCAGTATCGGGACTTTGTTTGCCTTTGTACTGGTTTGTGCAGGCGTTTTGGTGTTGCAGAATAAACCTGAAATTCCAAGGGGAAAATTCAAAACACCTTATGTAAATTCTAAATACATTTTGCCGGTTTTAATGATTGCTGGATTGTACTATGCTTTTGCTTTCAATACTAAAGCAACAATGGCTTTTATTAATAATGAAGCACAGATTTACGATGCAACTTCTATAGTAACTTCTTTGGATAAAGAAGAGTCGGTTAAAGTTTTCGATTATTTAAAAGGGATAGACGTTAATAATAAAACGGCGAAAACTTCAGATTTAGAACATTTATTGGGGCAATATCAGGACGATGAAGTAAAATATACCGAAGTTGTAAAAGAACTGCCGATCAGGCATTCTCTTAAATACGAATCAGGTTTCAGCTTATTCAAGCATAAAATTCCAATGTGGATTTTCCTTATCGTATTAGTTGGATTAGCCGTTTGGGCATTTAGAAAAAATTTATCTTTGATTCCGCTTTTAGGACTTATATGCTGTCTTTATATGATGGCGGAGTTAAGTGTGTGGAACTGGATTTACTTTACCATCTGGTTATTAATCGGGCTTTTAATTTATTTTACTTATAGCCGAAAAAATAGTAAACTCAATACTCAGGTTGTGAGTTAGAAGTAAAAAGGTATATGTGAAAAACCGTTTTGAAATATTCAAAACGGTTTTTGCATTTTTATTCTTTTGTGTAAATATTCTTATGTTTTAAAACTGCTTTTCCCTAAGTTTGTTTTTAGTAAAATTTTAAATTTAATTTTTAATAAATGGGTTTTCTTGATAAACTATTGGGCAAAAAAGAGGCTTCAATACAATATGATAATGATTTTTGGAACTGGTTTCTAAAATATGAAAAACAGTTTTTTAAAGCTGTAAAAAATGGAGATAATATACACAAAGATTTTTTCGATAAACTGGCTCCAAGGCTGGATGAAATTCATGATGGAATTTACTTTCTTACCGGAATGTTTGACGACCAGACTGCTGAATTAGTTCTGACACCTGATGGTGTAATCAAGAATATTTATGTTATTGAAGAACTTATAAATAATGCGCCAAAGATTGAGGGCTGGAGATTTTCTGCCCTTAAACCCGCATCAGATATAAAAGATGTAAGTATTAATTATGAAGGTTTTAAAATCAACAAAGACAATTTAAAGTTTTATCCAAATATTCATGAAGGTTATCCTGATGAAATAGACTTAACTATCATTTATGATGGCTTTATTGAAGAAAAAAAAGGAGAATTAATAAATGGAGTATACATTTTCCTCGACAATTATTTAGGAGAACTGCATTCGGTTACTTTAATTGATAATATGAAAGTTGTCGGATCAGAAGGTGTTTCAGAAGAATTAATTCCGATTGAAAAATTAAAAGATTATTTAATTTGGAGAGAAAAAGAATTTGTTGAGAAATATGAAGGAACCAGGCACAATACTGAAAATGATAATTATTCAGGTTTTGAGTCTAATATAAAAGATGGAGGAATTGTTATAGCTTTGATGAATACAGACCTTTTAAATTGGGATCAAAAAGCATCTCATCCTTGGATGTTCATTATTACCATTCCTTTTGATGGAAGTAGTAATAACAACGGAATGCCTGATAATGAAACTTATCAGTTATTAAATGTAATTGAAGATCAAATCATGTTAGACCTAAAAGATTTGGAAGGCTATTTAAATGTAGGCAGAGAAACATTAGCAAACAAAAGAGAAATCTTTTTTGCTTGTAAGGATTTCAGAAAACCTACAAAAGTGGCAGATGAATTAATTAAAAGATATAACAGCGTTTTTGAAATAACCTACGAAATCTACAAAGACAAATATTGGCAAACCTTTAAACACTATAAGCCGAGACTAGATTAAGGAAAGAATTTTACGATTGTTTTAGTTTCACATATTCCGGGTTTAAATTTATAATTTTAAGAATCAAATTTATCCGATTTTATAAAATCCAAATTCATTAATCAAAAATCAAAAAAGAATCACTTTCTTTTCGAAAATTAAATAAATCATAACAAAAAACCTGAAGCTTTAAACTTTAAACAAAACTTTATTCCTTAATTTTGTAGCACTAAAAATAAAAAACAGAAAAACTATGAGTTCATTTGACGTAGTCATTATAGGTTCAGGTCCTGGCGGATATGTATCAGCAATTCGTTGCGCACAATTAGGTTTCAAAACTGCTATTGTAGAAAAGTATAACTCTTTAGGCGGAACTTGCCTTAACGTAGGTTGTATACCTTCAAAAGCATTATTATCATCTTCTCATCATTATGCAGAAATTGCTCATTTTGCAGATCACGGAATCGAAGTTTCTGGTGATGTAAAAATCAATTTAGAGAAAATGATTGCTCGTAAACAAGCCGTTGTAGATCAAACCGTAGGCGGAATCAACTACTTAATGGATAAAAATAAAATCTCTGTTTTCAATGGTTTAGGTTCTTTCGTAGATGCAACTCACATCGCTGTTGCAAAAGCAGACGGAACTTCAGAAACTATTGAAGCAAAATATACTGTAATTGCTACAGGATCAAAACCATCTTCTTTGCCATTCATCAAAATTGACAAAGAAAGAATCATTACTTCTACTGAAGCTTTGGCTTTAAAAGAAGTTCCAAAACACTTAGTAATTATCGGTGGAGGAGTTATCGGAATCGAGCTTGGACAAGTTTACCTGCGTTTAGGAGCTCAGGTTTCTGTAGTAGAATTTATGGACAGAATCATTCCGGGAATGGACGGTTCATTGTCTAAAGAATTAACAAAAGTGTTGAAAAAACAAGGAATGAAATTCTACGTTTCTCACAAAGTAAAATCAGTTGAAAGAAATGGTGATGCTGTTGTAGTTCAGGCTGAAAATGCAAAAGGAGAAACTATCACTCTTGAAGGAGATTATTCATTAGTTTCTGTTGGTCGTCGTCCTTATACAGACGGATTAAACGCTGACAAAGCCGGAGTTAAAATTTCAGACAGAGGACAAGTTGAAGTAAACGATCATTTACAGACAAGTGTTCAAAATATCTACGCAATTGGAGATGTTGTTCGTGGAGCAATGTTAGCGCACAAAGCGGAGGAAGAAGGAGTGATGGTTGCTGAAATTTTAGCAGGTCAAAAACCACATATCGATTACAACTTAATTCCTGGTGTAGTCTATACCTGGCCAGAAGTTGCTGCAGTTGGACAAACTGAAGAGCAATTGAAAGCAGCTGGAGTAAAATACAAATCAGGAAGTTTCCCATTCAAAGCTTTAGGACGTGCAAGAGCAAGTGCAGACTTAGACGGATTTGTGAAAATCTTAGCTGATGAAAAAACAGACGAAGTTTTAGGAGTTCACATGATCGGAGCGCGTACAGCAGACTTAATTGCTGAAGCGGTTACAGCAATGGAATTCAAAGCTTCTGCTGAAGATATTTCAAGAATGAGTCATGCACACCCAACTTTCGCGGAAGCAGTAAAAGAAGCAGCATTGGCAGCTACTGAAAACAGAGCTTTACACGTATAATTTTTTACGTAAAATATATTTCAAAACCGTCAGAATTTTATTTTGACGGTTTTTTCTTTTGCAATATGTAATAAGCATAAAAAATTCTGTAAAATGATTTTCTTTTTTAGATGTTATCTTTAATTAATTTTAAAAGTCAACATCATGAAAAATAAATATATAGCTCCAGTTTTACTTGGAGTAGGAATCGCTTTTTTGCTTTATTCCTGTGGCTCAACTATTCCGGAAAAAGCAACTGCTGTCAATAATTTTGATAAAGCTAAATACCTTGGAAAATGGTATGAAATTGCCAGACTGGATTTTAAATATGAAAAGGGTTTAAATAATGTAACTGCCGAATATTCCCTAAACGATAACGGAACGATAAAAGTAGATAACAAAGGGTATGAGGTTGAAAAAAATAAGTGGAAACAAAGTATTGGAAAAGCTAAATTCGTCGAAAAAGAAAATATAGGGATGCTGAAAGTTTCCTTTTTTGGCCCTTTTTACTCCGGATATAATGTAATTGCGGTTGATGAGGATTATAAATATGCTTTGGTCGCCGGAGAAAGTTTAAAATACATGTGGATACTTTCGAGAGAAACTACAATTCCTGAAAACATTAAAACGGCTTATTTGAAAAAAGCACAGGAAATTGGATATAAAACTTCTGCTCTTGTTTGGGTAAAACACGACAAAGCAAATTAAAAAATAAACCCGACAGATTTTGAAGTCTGTCGGGTTTTGTATTTTAAAATGTGAATTAAATCATGGAGTGAAAACACTTTTATAATTGTCCCAGTATCTATAAATCAAAAATAAGTTCCCTAAGAATAACAAACCTGCAATGGGCAAGCCTTCCGGTGCAAGAAAATAATTGATAAACAGAATATTTACTGTTATTGGTAAAATCAAAATATTGGCTAATGTTACAAAACGTCCTGTGACGAAAGCGATTCCGCAAAGTAATTCAATAGATTTTGCCAGAGGCAGTAAGTAAGTTGATGCAACAAGACCTACATTAAAAGCTTTAAAATTTCCGGTTACTTCTGGTTCAGGTGCCAGCTTAAAGAAAAAGCTGATGGAAGCGAAAAGTAGCAAAAGGCCGATTAAAACGCGAACAATAATGGTAGCAATTTTCATAATACTTAGGATTTTTTAAGGTTAAAAAATATAATTAAGCTATTGGAAAAGATACAAACCGAAAGTCTCAAATTAGAATTCACAAACTATTTTGTGGTCTTTTTTAAGAATTTTACAATTAAACGCGTCTAATTTTGAGATTGGTTTAATTCTGTATCAAATATAACGAATTTTTTCTTATGAAAATGCTAATTTATTGTGTGATTATTGGGTCTTGATGTACTTCTTATAAAGGAAAAATCCACCAATGCTTATTAAGATAAATGGCCAAAGATTAATAAAGAAAATCAAGATAGCCTGCAAGATGTACCAACCGCTTTTTAAAGCATCAATAATCTGAATACCTAAATTAGGTTTATAGGCAGCGCTGTCTTTTTCACTTGCAATAGTTTCTTGTCTGATGGTTTCATTCTGATAAAGCTGTAGAGTGATAGTACTGAAATTAATCTGATCCTGTAACGATAAATTATCTATAGTGCGATTATCGTTTGATTCTTTTTGGTTTGCTAAAGTATTTTCGGCCTCCATAATGTCATTGATTTTTTTGCCCTTTTCATCAATCGCTTTTTCTACTCTTTTTTCGTTATGGACACTTCTTTTTTGAGATAGCTGATTTGCTAATAATTTTAATGAAACATCATCGGCCTTGATTACCCTGAAATCAAGAAAATCAATTTGTTTAGCGATGGTCTTTATTACTGTATCGAGCTGTGTATTCGGAACGCGGATGGTAATGTTGTTTTCTACGGTATATTTAGTCGTTTCAAGGGTGCTGTCCTGGCTGATTTTGGTTCTAATCTGATTCTGAATAGTGCTTTGTAAATTGGTATAGGTAACAAATCCTCCGAATTTCTGGGTGGCATTTTCAATTGCATAAGTGGACCTGACAACGTTTTTAACCTTAAATTTGATATCTGCAGTTCGAATGAATTTCTGCTTGCTGTCTTTTTTCTCGACTGCTGCCGATGATGAAATAGCTGTGCTGGATAAAACAGCTGTGCTATCGGTAGTTGCGTAATCTGATGTTTCTTCACCTGTGGCATCTGCTTTTTTGCAGGAAAATAATATTGCCGTGATTACGAAGGTGGTCAAACCTAATTTTGCAATTGTTTTCATAAATTTTTTAAATGTTGATTAATAAATAAATTTTGTATAAAGGATATGTAATGTTTTAATCAAATAGCAGGAAAATTTTTAATAATGAATATTAATTCGATATACTAAAAAGTGTGCCAATATTTTTTTAAGATTACTTTATTGAAGGAATTTTTTTGTCGTAATTTTGAAGTCTAAATCAATTCATTTTTGAGAGTTTCCATTCACAAGCACATTCCGGATCCGGAGCAGTTCAAACAACAACTTTTAAGTTGGTCACAACAATTTCGAGAGGTTGTTTTTTTGGATAGTAATTCCTATCCTCAAGAATATTCTAGTTTCGATTGTTTGATGGCTGTTGATGCTTTTACATCGTTAAAAACCGATTTTCATAATGCTTTTGAAGATTTAAAACAGTACCAGCAAACTACAAAAGACTGGCTTTTTGGTTACTTGTCTTATGATCTTAAAAATGATATTGAGTATTTAAAATCATCCAATTTTGACGGATTGAATTTCCCGGATTTATTTTTCTTTCAGCCAAAAAAGATTTTTTTACTAAAAGGAAATCAGCTTGAAATCAGTTACTTATTGTTGTGTGACGATGAGGTTGAAGAAGATTTTGAAGAAATTATTCAGAGTAAAAGCTATTCTTTTGAAACGTTGGATAAAGTCGATTTGGAGCAACGAATTTCAAAAGAATCGTATCTTCAAAAAGTAACAAAAATGCTGGGACACATTCATGCAGGTGATATGTACGAAGCTAATTTTTGTATGGAATTTTTTGCTGAAGATGCGATTATCAATCCACTGGAAAAATTTCAAAAACTGAATGAGATTTCAAAAGCTCCTTTTTCGGTTTTCTTTAAGAACAATAAACAATTTCTGCTTTCAGCTTCTCCGGAACGTTATCTAAAAAAAACGGGAGATACCATTATTTCTCAGCCCATAAAAGGAACTTCAAAACGATTTTCAGATGTGAATAAGGATGAAGAATCCAAACAAAATCTTGAAAACGATGCAAAAGAACGTGCTGAGAATATCATGATTACTGATTTGGTTCGAAATGACTTATCGCATACGGCACAAAAAGGTTCGGTAGAAGTTACGGAACTTTGTAAAATTTATTCCTTCTTGCAGGTACATCAAATGATTTCTACGGTAACTTCAAAATTAGATCCTCAATATTCTTCTGTAGATGTTTTGAAAACGACCTTTCCAATGGGTAGTATGACGGGAGCTCCAAAAATTTCGGTCATGAAAATTATTGAAAACCTGGAAGAAACCAAACGAGGTTTGTATAGTGGGGCAGTAGGTTATTTTACTCCTGAAGGCGATTTTGATTTTAATGTTGTAATTAGAAGTATTTTATATAATCAGGAAAATAAATATGTTTCGTTCTCCGTTGGAAGTGCTATTACAGCTCAGTCTGTACCGGAAAAAGAATACGAAGAATGCTTGTTGAAGGCAAAAGCCATGTCTGAAGTTTTAAAATCTTCGGGTATTTGAAAATAACAACTTGAAAGTGTCTGTTTATGCAATTAATCTTAAGAACATACAATCTAAAACTAAAACACACTTTTAGAATTTCAAGGAAATCAATCGATTTTCAGCCTTCGCTAATCGTAGAATTGCAGGATAGTGGATTTTCAGGATATGGTGAAGCTACTTCGAATCCGTATTATAATATTACTGTGGAAATTCTGCAGGATGATATTGAAAAAATCCGTAAAATTATAGAAGAATCGTCTGGTGAGACTCCGGAAGAATTCTGGCTAAAAATAAATCCGTTTTTAAAAGACAATCCTTTTGCTTTATGTGCTTTGGATAATGCTTATAATGATTTGTATACGCGAAAAAAAGGTAAAAAGCTTTATGAGTTATGGAATTATGATATTTCCCATAATCCAAAGACTAATTATACCATCGGAATTGATAGCATTGAAAACATGATTGTTAAAATGAAGGGATTTCCATGGCCGATTTACAAAATAAAGTTAGGAACTCCTGAAGATATTGCTATTGTAACTGAATTACGAAAACATACTGATGCTATTTTTAGGGTAGATGCGAATTGCGCCTGGACTGTTGAAGAAACCTTATCAAATGCTGTTATTTTAAAAGATTTGGGTGTTGAATTTATAGAGCAGCCTCTTAAAGCAGATAATTGGGAAGGGCATAAGAAAGTTTTTGAAAATGCTGTTTTGCCTATTATAGCTGATGAAAGTTGTATAGCTGAAGGAGATATTGCTAAATGTCATAATCACTTTCATGGAGTCAATATAAAATTAATGAAATGTGGAGGAATAACTCCGGGAAGAAGGATGATTACCGAAGCTAAAAAACTAGGTTTAAAAACAATGGTAGGCTGTATGACAGAATCTACAGTTGGTATTTCGGCTATTGCACATTTATTGCCCGAATTGGATTATGTTGATATGGACGGCTCATTATTATTAGCAGAAGATATTGCGAGTGGTGTGACGATAAAGAATGGTAAGACATATTATCCGGACCGAACAGGAACAGGTGTGATTTTATTCTAATATTTCTTTTTAAAATAGTGTAACTTTGCAAAATAAAACTGAGGAAAAAAAATAAAACTTAAACCTCAAACTTGAAACAAAAAAAATGACAAACAACGATATCTTAAAAAAACTTCGCGTGGCTTTAATGCTCCGTGATGATCAAATAGTTGAAATTTTAGAATTGGTAGATTTTAGAATTTCAAAATCAGAATTAGGCGCTTTTTTCAGAGCTGAAGATCATCCTAATTATACGGAATGCGGCGATCAGGTTTTGCGTAACTTTTTAAACGGACTGGTTATTCATTTGAGAGGAACGAAAGAAAATCCAAAGAATCCAAATGATGTTTTGGCGAAGCATAAAGCTGAAATTCCGAAGAAAGAAAATTTAAAAGACAGACCTGAGTTTAAAGCAAGTCCAAAAGATTCAGAAAGAGGAAGAGGGGATCAGGCTCCTTCTAAATCTGGAACTGCTAAAAAACCTAAAAAGAAAGAATTTCCAAAAGGTAATGGAAAACCATCTGTCGTAGAAAAAGTAGTTTACAAAAACGGTAAGAATAAGAAATAATCACGATGTTGATTTTATTAATCCCTTCGAATATTCGAAGGGATTTTTTTTATACAATCGAAAAATTGTAGAGACGCACAGCAGTGCGTCTGACGTCTCGGGAAACAACATTCTGTTAGATGCACTGCTGTGCATCTCTACGATATGCATGATGTAAAAGCAAAAAAAATCCATTCCGCAAGGAATGGATTTCTATATAAATTGAATTTCTTATATAATTAAGAAAGAGCAGCTTTAACCTGGTCAGCAGCTTCCTGGAATTGGACAGCTGATAAAATTGGCATACCAGAATTATCGATTAATTCTTTTGCAATTTCAGCATTTGTTCCTTGCAAACGAACAATGATTGGCACATTGATAGCGTCACCCATGTTTTTGTAAGCATCAACAACTCCCTGAGCAACACGGTCACAACGAACGATTCCTCCAAAGATGTTAATTAAGATGGCTTTTACGTTTGGATCTTTCAAGATGATTCTGAAAGCTGTTTCCACACGCTTAGCATCAGCAGTTCCTCCTACGTCAAGGAAGTTAGCAGGCTCAAAACCAGCATATTTAATTAAATCCATAGTTGCCATTGCAAGACCAGCTCCGTTTACCATACATCCTACAGTACCGTCAAGGTCAACATAGTTTAGACCAACTTCTTTAGCTTCAACTTCGATTGGGTTCTCCTCACGAATATCACGCATTTCAGCATATTTTGGTTGTCTGTACAAAGCGTTATCATCGATATTTACTTTAGCATCAACAGCCATAATTTTGTTGTCAGATGTTTTTAAAACCGGGTTGATTTCAAACATAGAAGCATCAGAACCGATGTAAGCATTGTATAATGCGTCGATGAATTTCACCATTTCTTTAAAAGCATTTCCAGAAAGACCTAAATTAAAAGCAATCCTTCTTGCCTGAAAACCTTGTAATCCAACAGAAGGATCTACCTCTTCAGTAAAAATTAAGTGTGGTGTGTGTTCAGCAACTTCTTCGATATCCATTCCACCTTCAGTAGAATACATGATCATGTTGCGACCTGTAGCTCTATTTAATAAAACAGAAACATAAAATTCAGAAGTTTCACTTTCACCAGGATAGTAAACATCTTCAGCTACTAAAACTTTGTTTACTTTTTTACCCTCAGCAGAAGTTTGAGGAGTAATTAATTGCATTCCGATAATTTGTCCTGCAATTTCTTCAACTTGTTGTAAATTTTTAGCTAGCTTAACTCCACCACCTTTTCCACGTCCACCCGCGTGAATTTGTGCTTTAATTACATGCCATCCTGTTCCGGTTTCAGCAGTTAATTGTTTTGCAGCAGCAACAGCTTCAACCGCATTGTTAGCTACAATTCCGCGTTGAATGCGTACTCCGTAACTCGCTAGAATTTCTTTTCCTTGATATTCGTGTATGTTCATAATATAGAATTTGTCTGGTTCTGAATTTATTTCAGAATAAAAGTGCGACAAAAGTAGCAAAATTGAACTAAAAACTAAAATCTTTTTTAATTAATAATAAACCAATCCCACTTTGTTAAATTAATTTATTTAAAGTCAAAAAAAGATTAAGCCAAAATATCTTTATTGTTAATTTTAAACCAATATATCGTTTTAGAATTAACATAAAAGCAACGTATTTTAAGAGCTAATTGTTGATTTTTCTTAATATAATTTAAAACGAATTGTGATTTTGGCAATTCACAATGGGTTCTATGATATTATTATCATTTAAGAACCCTTTTTCTAATATTCCTATAAAAATATAAGGCAAAGCATAATTTTGGTACATTATATTTAATGAAATCTTTATTTTTGTAAAAAAAAAATATCAAGAATGAAACTAAAAGAACAAGGCCTTTATTTGCCAGAATTCGAGCATGAAAACTGCGGAGCTGGTTTTATCTGCAATCTTAAAGGAGAAAAGACAAACCAAATTATTCATGACGCTCTTGAGATTCTAGTTAAGCTGGAACACAGAGGTGGAGTGAGTGCTGATGGAAAAACAGGGGATGGAGCTGGACTTTTAATTGATATTCCTCATGATTATTTCAAGAGGATATGTGATTTTGAATTGCCTGCTGCACGTGAGTATGCTGTTGGAATGGTATTTTTACCAAAAATTAAGAATCAATACGATTTTTGTAAAGAGGTTTTTGAAAAAGAAATTAAAGCACAGGGACTTTCTGTTTTAGGATGGAGAGAAGTACCGGTTGACTCTTCTCAACTTGGTGAAATCGCTTTAGCATCAGAGCCAACTATTGAACAAATCTTTATTGGGAAAAATGAGGCTATTGAAGATGCTGTTTTTAAAGCGAAATTATATGCAGCGCGTAAGATTACTGAGCATAGTATCAGGCATTCAAAAATATCCCAAAGCTCGTATTTTTATCTTCCAAGTTTATCAACTACGACTATAATATATAAAGGTATTATTATGCCTGAAGATATTGGTCCATATTATACTGATTTACAACAAACGGATTTAGTAACACGCTTGGCTTTAGTTCACCAGCGTTTTTCTACTAATACAATGCCTACCTGGGAATTGGCTCAGCCATTTAGATACATGTGTCAGAATGGGGAAATCAATACTTTACGTGGTAACGTGAGCAGAATGCGTGTTCGTGAGGAAATTATGAAAAGTGAGGTTTTCGGGCCACAAATCGATAAATTATTTCCAATCATTTTACCAGGAAAATCAGATTCAGCGTCTATGGATATGGTTGTGGAATTGTTAACACATACTGGAAGATCATTACCTGAAGTAATGATGATGATGATTCCTGAGGCATGGGAAAAACACAAAACAATGTCTCCTGAAAGAAAAGCATTCTATGAGTACAATGCTTGCATTATGGAGCCATGGGATGGCCCTGCTTCTGTACCGTTTTCAGATGGGGATTATGTTGGAGCATTGTTAGACCGTAACGGACTAAGACCTTCAAGATATACAGTTACCAAAAGCGGTAAATTAATAATGGCCTCTGAAATTGGAGTTGTTGAAGTACCAGCAGAAGACGTTGAAAGTCATGGTAGATTGGAACCTGGTAAAATGTTCCTTGTGGATATGAATGAAGGGCGTATCATCAATGATGAGGAAATAAAAAGCAAAATTGTTTCTGAAAGACCTTATCAGGAATGGTTAAACCAATACAGATTACACTTAAGAGATGTTCCTGAAACATCAGATGTTTGTCCGGTTGAAACTAGTGATCTGCCTACAAGAGAACGTCTTTTTAATTATACTTTAGAAGATATTCAGGATGTAATTACTCCTATGGCCCAAACAGGTAAAGAAGCATTGGGTTCAATGGGAATTGATACGCCTCTTGCGGTATTGTCAGACAGACCACAGCTGATTCCTAATTATTTCAAACAATTATTCGCTCAGGTAACGAATCCGCCTTTGGATGGTATCCGTGAAGAAATTGTTACGGATATTGCTTTGAATTTAGGTCAGGATCGTAATATTTTTGACATTACAAGTAAGCAATGCCGTAAATTAAGAATTCAGAATCCTGTTATTTCTAACGGTGACTTAGAAAAAATCAGAACAATTTCTATCGATAATTTCAAAGCAGAAACTTTTAAAATTTTATATCCTAAAGCTGAGGGTATGAATGGTTTGGAAAATGCTTTGGATGCTATTATCGTTCAAATTACAAAAGCTGTAGAAAGAGGTACAAATATTATTATTCTTTCTGACAGAGGAGTGAATAAAGAATTTGCACCAATTCCGGCTTTATTGGCTTGTTCATATGTAAATCATCAGATGAACCGTTTGCGTAAGCGTTCTTATTTTGATATTATCATGGAATCTGCAGAGCCTCGTGAGCCGCATCATTTTGCTACGTTATTCGGATACGGTGCAAGTGCAATCAATCCTTACATGGTAAATGAAATCATCCGCGTTCAGGTTCAGGAAGGATTTATTACCGGAATTTCAGAGCAAAAAGCGGTTGATAATTTCAATAAGGCGATTGGTTCAGGAATTTTGAAAATTATGAATAAAATCGGAATCTCAACTTTACATTCGTACAGAGGTTCTCAGATTTTTGAAATTGTTGGATTCAATTCTAAATTCGTTGAAAAATATTTCCCATACACCACTTCAAGAATTGAAGGTATTGGTTTATACGAAATTGAAAAAGAAATTACAGAGAGATATAAATATGCTTATCCTGATAAATTAATCTCCAGTAGATTAGGTTTAAATATTGGAGGAGAATACAGATGGAGACGTAACGGAGAAAGACACTTGTTTAATCCGACTACAATTGCAAAATTACAGCAGGCAGTTCGATTGAGTGATCAGGATAGTTATGATGTGTATTCAAATACAATCAACGATCAGGCTAAGAGTCTAATGACCATTCGTGGATTATTTGAATTTGATAATTTAAACCCGATTCCATTAGAAGAAGTAGAGCCTTGGACAGAAATTGTGAAACGCTTTAAAACGGGTGCAATGTCTTATGGATCGATTTCAAGAGAAGCACACGAAAATTTAGCCATTGCTATGAACCGTATTGGTGGAAAATCCAATTCAGGTGAAGGTGGGGAAGACAGAAAACGTTTTCAGCCAGACATCAATGGAGACAGCCGTAACTCGGCTATTAAACAGGTTGCTTCAGGACGTTTTGGGGTTACTTCCCATTACCTGACAAATGCAAAAGAAATTCAGATTAAAATGGCTCAGGGCGCTAAACCTGGAGAAGGTGGTCAGCTGCCTGGAGAAAAAGTATTGCCATGGATTGCAGAAGCACGTAACTCAACTCCTTTTGTAGGTTTGATTTCGCCTCCGCCACACCACGATATTTACTCTATTGAAGATTTGGCACAATTAATCTTCGACTTAAAAAATGCCAATAGAGAAGCCCGCATCAATGTGAAACTGGTTTCGGAAGTAGGAGTTGGAACAATTGCTGCCGGTGTTGCTAAAGCAAAAGCAGACGTTGTTTTGATTGCAGGTTATGACGGTGGAACAGGAGCTTCTCCTTTAACATCATTAAAACATGCAGGTCTTCCTTGGGAACTTGGATTAGCAGAAGCGCAGCAGACTTTGGTTTTGAACAATTTAAGGAGCAGAATCGTAGTTGAATGTGACGGTCAGTTAAAAACAGGTCGTGACGTTGCTATTGCGGCATTATTAGGAGCTGAGGAATTTGGTTTCGCAACTGCACCTCTTGTAGCTTCAGGCTGTATTATGATGCGTAAATGTCACCTGAATACTTGTCCTGTCGGAATTGCTACTCAGGATAAAGAGTTGCGTAAAAACTTCAAAGGAACTCCGGAGCACGTTATTAATTTCTTCTACTATGTTGCAGAAGAATTAAGAGGAATTATGGCTCAGTTAGGTTTCAGAACGTTAGCTGAAATGGTAGGTCAGACAGATAAAATCAATTCAAACAAAGCTATTGAGCATTACAAAGCGAAAGGATTAGATTTGTCTTCAATTTTACACAGACCAGATGCTTACAAAAAAATGCCGATCCGTAATACTGAAAAGCAGGATCATAATTTAGAGGGTGTGTTGGATTTCCAGATTCTAAGAGATTCTCACCGTGCTTTGTACAGAAAAGAAAAAATGACTTTAGCTTATCCAATTAACAACATTAATCGTTCTGTTGGTGCTATTGTAAGTAATGAGATTTCTAAAATATACGGTCACCTTGGATTACCTGAGGATACCTTAAATGTTAATTTTACAGGTTCTGCAGGTCAGAGTTTAGGCGCTTTTAGTGCTCATGGACTAACATTTACTGTAGAAGGAAATACAAACGATTATTTAGGTAAAGGTTTATCCGGAGCTAAATTAATCATCAAAAAGCCTGCAAAAGCAACTTTTGTAGCTGAGAATAATATCATTGTTGGAAACGTTTGTTTATTTGGTGCAATCGAAGGAGAGGCTTACATTAACGGTATAGCCGGAGAGCGATTTGCAGTACGTAATTCTGGAGCGATTGCTGTAGTGGAAGGTGTTGGAGATCATGGTTGTGAGTACATGACCGGAGGTAAAGTTGTAGTACTTGGTAACACAGGGCGTAACTTTGCAGCAGGTATGAGCGGTGGTATCGCTTATGTCTATGATCCTGAACACAAATTTAAAAACGGATTGTGTAATACGGAAACAATCGAATTTGAAACGGTTGAAGGCGATGATGCTGACGACTTAAGAAATTTGATCGAAAGACACGTTCAGTACACGAACAGTACAAGAGGTACAGCATTATTAAACGATTGGGCAGGAAGCTTAGACAATTTTGTGAAAGTGATGCCTACAGAGTACAAAAAAGCGTTGAAACGTCTGGAAACAGAAGAACAAATGGTAGAAGAATTAACAGCATAATACAATGGGAAAAGTAACAGGTTTTAAAGAATTCGAAAGACAAGACGAATCATATATAGAAGTTAAAGAACGTGTAACGAATTATAATGAATTTACGATTCCTTTGAGTGAAGCTGAAATTACTACTCAGGGTTCTCGTTGCATGGATTGTGGTATACCTTTTTGTCACAGTGGTTGCCCTCTTGGGAATTTGATTCCCGATTTTAATCACATGGTATATCAGGAAGAATGGCAAAAAGCCTCATGGATTTTGCATTCAACCAATAACTTTCCTGAATTTACAGGACGTTTATGTCCGGCACCATGCGAAAAAGCATGTGTGTTAGGGCTTATTGAAGAGCCAATTTCTATCGAAAATATAGAGAAAAATATTGTGGAGCGTGCTTTCAGAGAAGGATGGATTAAGCCACAGCCGCCAAAAGTAAGAACTGGTAAAACAGTTGCGGTGGTAGGATCAGGTCCTGCTGGTTTAGCAGCAGCTCAGCAATTAAACAGAGCAGGTCATACTGTTACTGTTTTCGAAAGAGACAATGCAATTGGAGGTTTATTACGTTACGGAATTCCAAATTTCAAATTAGAAAAAGGAATTATTGACAGACGTATCGCTATTTTAGAAGCAGAAGGAATTATCTTTAAAGTAAACACAAATGTTGGTGTAAACTATTCAGTTGAAGATTTAAAAGCATTCGATTCAATCGTACTTTGTGGAGGTGCTACAGAGAGAAGAGGTTTGCCAACTCCTGGAGCTGATGCTGACGGTGTGGTTCAGGCAATGGATTTCTTAACGCAGCAGACTAAAGTAGTTTTTGGGGAAAAAATCGAAAATCAGGTATTGGCTACCGGAAAAGATGTAATCGTAATTGGTGGTGGTGATACAGGTTCTGACTGTGTTGGAACATCAAACCGTCAGGGGGCAAAATCGGTAACGAATTTTGAGATTATGCCAAAGCCGCCAGTTGGTAGAAGTGCTTCTACTCCTTGGCCTTACTGGCCATTGCAGTTAAAAACATCTACCTCCCATAAAGAAGGTTGTGAAAGAGACTGGTTAATCAATACGAAAGAATTTATCAAAGACGAAAGTGGTAAATTAATCGCTTTGAAAACAGTAAAAGTAGAGTGGAAAATGGTTCCGGGTCAGCGTCCTGAATTACTTGAAGTAGAAGGTTCTGAACAAGTTTGGTCTTGCGACTTAGCTTTACTGGCACTTGGATTTACAGGACCTGAAAAAACATTAAGTGAGCAATTAGGACTTGAAGTTGATTTCAGAAGCAATTATAAAGCAAATAATTATCAGACAAATGTACCTAATATATTCACAGCAGGGGATATGAGAAGAGGACAGTCATTGATTGTCTGGGCTATCTCTGAAGGAAGGGAAGCTGCTCGCCAGGTGGATATTTACTTAATGGGCAAATCTGATTTGCCTACTAAAGAAGGTGGGGATTTACCGGGAGTACAATAATTATGCAATAAAATTTTTAAACGGCTGTCAATATTGATAGCCGTTTTGCTTTTTTAATGTTTATTTTTTTACAAATTCTCAAAATGTTTTAAATCTAAATAAATTTCACAGATAGTTTAAAAAACAAACAATTTGTTATAATTTGTTATTTTTCTGTAAATTATTTGCTGGTAGATAAAAGAGTAATAAATTTGCTCAAAATAAGTTTAAAAATGCAAGCAAAAGATTTACTGCAGTTAGCAGACCAATTTGGAAGTCCATTGTATGTTTACGATGCTGAAAAAATCCAATCTCAGTACAACAGGTTAACTAAAGCTTTCTCTAAGGTGGAGAAATTAAGAGTTAATTATGCCATGAAGGCATTGTCTAACATTGCGATTCTTCAGTTATTAAAGAACATGGGGTCTGGTTTAGATACTGTATCGATTCAGGAAGTTTTATTAGGACTTCATGCTGGCTATGACCCTGACAAAATTTTCTTTACCCCAAACGGCGTTTCTCTTGAAGAAATCGAAGAAGTGGCCTCAATGGGAGTACAAATCAATATTGATAATTTATCAATTTTAGAGCAATTCGGAACAAAATATCCTCAAATTCCAGTTTGTATTCGTATCAATCCACACGTAATGGCGGGTGGAAATGCTAATATTTCTGTTGGGCATATCGATAGTAAATTCGGAATCTCTGTGCACCAGTTGCCGCATTTATTGCGAATTGTAGAGAACACCAAAATGAATATCGTAGGGATTCACATGCACACGGGATCTGATATTTTAGATATCGAAGTATTCCTGTATGCTGCTGAAATCTTGTTCGACACTGCTAAAAATTTCAAAAACCTGGAGTTTTTAGATTTCGGAAGCGGATTCAAAGTGCCATACAAAAAAGACGATATCGAAACGGACATCGAAGAATTAGGTAAAAAATTATCAAAAAGATTCAACGCTTTCTGTACAGAATACGGTAAAGATTTAACTTTGATTTTCGAACCGGGTAAATTCCTGGTGAGCGAAGCTGGTTTCTTTTTAGCAAAAGTAAATGTAGTAAAACAAACTACTTCAACAGTTTTTGCCGGAATCGACAGTGGTTTCAACCATTTAATCCGTCCAATGTTCTACGGATCTTCACACCATATCGAAAACATTTCGAACCCGAAAGGAAAAGAGCGTTTTTACTCCGTGGTAGGATACATTTGCGAAACCGATACTTTTGCCAACAACCGCAGAATTCCTGAAATTACAGAAGGTGATATTTTAGCATTCAGAAATGCAGGAGCATATTGTTTCTCTATGTCTTCGAACTACAATTCAAGATACAAACCGGCTGAGGTACTTTGGATGAACGGTCAGGGAATCCTAATCCGTCAACACGAAACATTCGAAGATTTGCTTAAAAATCAAATTCCGTTGGCAGTAGAAGCAACAGTTTAAAAATAAAAAAAAAGAGAATATCAATGCTAAGTCCCGTTTCTTTATTGAGGCGGGATTTTTTTTAATTATTATGCAATCAGATTAATTAAAAAACATCTATAGGAATAACTTATAAATAATATTTCGATGCCAAATAGTGATTTAGTAAAGGTAACCTTTGTCCCTTTTATGGTGATGATAATTATTGATTTTAATTGATAAAAATGACATGTTTTGAAAACAGCAACTAGTTACTAATTTGTATTAACTCATAACGAGTATTATTAATGGCGAAACCGTTCTCGAATATTCAAAACCTTAGATTGGAGTTGGTATGGTGAATCGTTTTGATCACGCCATTAAACAGGATGTTAAGTTGTTAAAGATTAGTTTTATTGTATTACAAAGTGAAGGATAGTCAGTTGGTTTCAGGAGATAATTTTGCTTTTTCCTTCAAGCATCGATGCAGCCAGCATGAGTGTTCTTTAGTTTGATAGAAAACTATGTATCGAGAACACATAGCTCCAAACAATAAATAGTAAGCATAATGAAAGAATGATTAATACAATACTTAGAAGTGTTATTTTCTTATTCTTTTCACGATCTGTTATTACATGATTTTGTAATAATTCAAATTCATGTCTTCCTATGATTTGATGTTTATGAGTCATGATTTTAAAAAAAAAAATATTAAGTTTTGATAATGAGTTATTTACGAAAAAAAAACTATTTTATGGTTTTATTTTGAGTAATTAATGTATTTGTTATTATATAGCTTTTTCAGCATAGGTGTTATACTTTAATAATGTATAATTTTTGGAAAAAATCTACCCTAAAGTGTAAAATTTTAAGGTGTTTTTTGGCTATATTGTGGTATGTTACTATCGTTAATTTTAGAATTTCTATAGTATCATTTTATAACTGGAAAATAAGGTCAATGAAGTTTATATTTTAATTATCTCAATATACGCTGAATAAAATTTAATTTAAATTGATTACTATGAAGATCTACAGTATGATTTTTTTTGCTCTATTTTCAATGCCTAGTTTTTCTCAGATTGACAGCTTAACGATAAAAAATCAGAAAGACACACTTAAATATAAAATAAAAAAAGAGAATCGGTTTAAGGTTGCTGGTAATGTAATTGCAGACAGCTTTCTTAGTGTTCCCGGTGATTTTTCAGCAATGGGGCATACAATATCAAGTGATTGGAAAAGAACAGCTCTTTATACCGCAGGAATAATTGGTTTAATAGCTGTTGATAAACAAACAACAGGTTTTTTGCATGATCATATAGAGCCTAATATTGATTATACTTTGCCTGATATTGACCCTAAAAATCGAATTCCTTACGTAACAGGTCACGATCCTTATATTATTTATCCAATCGTTGGATTGTATGCAGGATCGTTAATTTTTAATAATAAAAAAGGGCAAGTTGTTGCAACTAATGCTGCCAAATCTTTAGCATATTCGTATGTTATCACTCAGCTAGTTCTAAAAACCGTGACATCACGAAATAGACCACATAGAAGATTAAATGATAATAATCCGGTTGAAGAGCCATTTACAAGAAATCAATGGGATTTTGGAAATTATAATAATATTCATCTTAAATCCGGGCCTAATGGAGGCACTTCGTTTCCTTCTTTTCATTCTACGGCTTACTTTGCTGTTGCTAAAGTTTTTCAAATGGAATACAACAATTATTGGATCCCCTATACATTTGTAACAGCAGTATTTCTTGCGGACATAAAAAGTCATGAGCATTGGGTTTCCGACTTATTAGTAGGCGGATTAGTAGGTACAATAATAGGACGATCTATAGTAATTAGCAGTCGTAATCAAATAGCTAAAAGAGAATCCGGCGCTTTTAATCAAAATCCTAAAAAATTCACCATGCACAAGCAATTAGTTCCTCAAATTTCTAATTCTATGGTTGGGTTTCATTTTATTGGAAGTTTTTAAGAAGTAAATCATTCCAAATTCATCCCATACCAAAAAAGACATGGGATTTTTTTATTTTTTCCTGAGAAAATACATCTCAATTAATTCAAATAAAATACTATTTTAGCATGGCAAATTCGGTTAAAATGTGTACTGAATTTTTGTGCGTGTCATAAAAGTAAAATTAAAACGATGAAGATTAGAATTCAGTTGTCAGTATTATTACTGTTACTTACTACAAATTTATTCAGCCAGACTATTGCTGAATTAAAACTGAAACCAAAAGAAATTCCGAAAGGCTACACCCTGAGTGATGGTAACAATTGTGTTTCTGTTCAGGCCTGTACTTTTTATAACGATATTGAGACCTATAGCAATATTGTTGGAAAAGTAAAGAGTAAAGCGATGCAAAGTTTTAAAAGCAGACCAGATAGCGGATCAATTATGTATTTCGAATTTGAACATGTATTTAAAGGTGAGCGTTTTTTGCAGGGATTGTTGTGGGGAAAAGG
Source organism: Flavobacterium flavigenum (assembly GCF_027111255.2). Classification (NCBI taxonomy): domain Bacteria; kingdom Pseudomonadati; phylum Bacteroidota; class Flavobacteriia; order Flavobacteriales; family Flavobacteriaceae; genus Flavobacterium; species Flavobacterium flavigenum. Next base: position 4,375,861 of record NZ_CP114285.2, read on the forward strand.
CGGGCAACCTACAGATGAACATCCTGAAGAGTATATTGTTAAAGGAAAGTTTCTCATTGTTTGGAGTTTTCATCCGGACAGTGCTGTCAGAGAAAAATCAGAAGCTAAAATTGAAACTATTTTACAGTAAGTTGTATTTTTACATTAAAAAACCGTCATCAAAAAAATGAAATGAAAGTACATATCAGAATCCTAATTTATTCAGTTCTATTTGTTTTATATCTTATTGTAATGGGATTTTTTCTTTCGATTCAATCGAAATTAAAAACCGATCTATATATAACCTTAAGCTGTGGTTTTTCCCTTTTTAATATTATTTATGCTTTTCTGGTTATAAAATGGAAACCTTTATTAAATATACTCTTTTCTGTCGCTATAGCCTTTCTGGCTTTATTTTTGGCTTTAAAAACTTCAGATCTAAATTTGTTTTCTGTGAATGATCCTTATGGTATCAAAACAGCAATAATGACTAATGCCTTTGTTTCTATTGTTTTTTGGGAGATTTTGTATCAGGTGAAAGTTAGGAAATACTTTGCTCCAAAAAACTGAAAACCAACTGTTTTGATTATGAAAGCCACATTAGAAGTTGCAAATCGATTTAAGGAAGTTATTTTAAATGGAACCTGGGTGGCGAATACCAATTATAAAGATCAACTGGAAAACCTGGATTGGAAAATTGCCGTTGTACCAGTTCACAACTTAAATACAATCGCAGTTCTTGCGCAGCATATTCACTATTATATAAAAGGAATAAACAATGTTTTTAAAGGTGGAACACTAGATAAAAGATAAATTCAGTTTTGATTTTGCTCCGATTTATTCTCAGCAAGAATGGGAAATATTTCTAAACAAATTTTGGTCTGATACCGAAGAGTTTATTTTTTTAACTGAACAATTATCTAATGAGAGACTCCATAAAAGTTTTGTTGATGAAAAATATGGTACTTACAAAAGAAATATCGAATGTATGATTGAGCATAGCTATTACCATTTGGGTCAGATTGTATTGCTGAAAAAGCTGTTAATTAATAATGTTAGAAAAAAATGATTTCATTTATATTTTCGATTAAAAAATATCAGATATGTTTAAAAAATATTTGCCTTTTGAAGAATTAGTTTATCATTCAAATTTGACTAAAGAAGAATTGATGAAAAAGATTCAGAATGAAATTGAAGCAGAAAAATCTTTTGGTTTTGGCACAAATAATTATTCTTACAGTAAGCCTTATATTGGTAAAGTTTACAATAATAATTTTGAAATAAAACGGGCAATCAATTATCGAAATTCTTTTTTGCCGGTTATAAAAGGATCTGTTCAAGATCATTTAAGTGGATCTAAAATAGATATAAAAATGAATCTTACTGATATTGTAAAAGTTTTTATGATTATTTGGCTGGGCGGTGTTTTTTTAGCTTGTCTCGGGGTTACTTATACCTTAATTTTTGGTAATGGTTTTACTTCTGAAGCAGGTTTTTTTATGTTTATACCTTATTTCATGTTGTTTTTTGGAATAATAATGATTGTTTTTGGTTTTAAAGGAGAAAGCAGAAAAAGTGTAAAAGATCTGGAAGAAATTTTACAGGCTAAACTTATTCAAAGATGAAATTTAGAAAAAAGTAACAAATCAACAAAATGCAAATAAAATTTCAATACCGAAATGAATAAATTTTTCATCCTTATACTATTAGCATTTAATTCAATAAGTTTCAGCCAAAAAGGTAAGTCACAACCTGCTGATGCTGCCAAACCCTTTATTTTAGGTGTTATTGATGAAATCCAGTCAGAAGAATTAAACGAAAAAAGAGTTTTAAATATTTACCTCCCGGAAGGATATAAGCAGGACGACGCAACAAAATATCCTGTCATCTATTTGCTCGACGGCTCTGCCGATGAAGATTTTATTCATATTGCAGGTCTGGTACAGTTTAATAGTTTTGAGTGGATTAATCAGGTTCCAAAGTCCATTGTAGTAGGTATTGCTACTGTTGACAGAAGAAGGGATTTTACATTTCCAACAACTATTGAAACAGATAAAAAACGTTTTCCGACTTCAGGCCATTCAGATAAATTTATTGCTTTTATTGAAAAAGAATTACAGCCATTTATTGAAAAAAAATATAAAACCAACGATTCTAAAACAATTATTGGCCAGTCTTTAGGCGGACTTTTAGAAACAGAAATTTTATTGAAAAAGCCATCACTTTTTAATAAATATGTGATCGTAAGTCCAAGTTTATGGTGGAATGATGGTTCTTTACTCAATTTAGATGCTGAAATGCTGAAGGAGAGTTTTAAACAACAAACAGAAGTTTATATCGCCGTTGGAAAAGAAGGTCTTACGCCAACTGAAACTCCGAGAGTTATGGAAGTTGACGCGAATATATTAGCCGAAAAAATAAAAGCATCAAAAAGTAAAAATGTCAAAGTGTTTTTTGATTATCTGCCTCAGGAAAACCATGGAACCATTTTACATCCTGCGGTTTCAAATTCTTTTAAATTCTTTTTTCCTGTTGATAAAAAATAAATTTTCAGGATGCTGAAATCTACGAAACCCTGCTTTATTGAAGCGGGATTTTTTATAAATGATTGTTGTTTAAAAAAAGATGCGTTTTTTAATCTTTTGAAAAACAAGATTTCTAATTTAGCCCCGATCGATCCGGTATCCTTTTACAGCGGGGTTCGCTGGAAAAGATTTAGGGTAGAGCGGGACTGGTTTTGTGATTAAGGTAAATACATATGCTTCTCAAAATAAATATGAAAAGGCATGGTTGTTGAAAAGCTAAAAAAGATATATTTACATCTTCAAAACGATATCTTTATGCAAAAAAATACTTTATTCATTTCTATATTATTCCTGGCTTTTTCCTGTGGTGTAAAAACAACCCAATCCCTTATTAGTGACGGTAATTATGACGCTGCTATAAACCGTGCTGTTGAGGCATTAAAAACGAATAAAGATTCGAAAGGAAAACAAGATTATGTGTATTTGCTGGAAGAAGCATTTGCTAAAGCTAAAGAGCGGGATTTGAGAAATCTGGAAATGATGGAAAAAGAAAAAAATCCTGCTAATCTGGAGCTCATTTACAACACTTATTTGCAGCTGAATAATCGTCAGGAAAAAATCAGGCCAATATTACCGCTTCAGTTATTGAAACAGGGGAAAAATGCTCAATTTGTTTTTGATAATTATTCTGATCAGATTGTAAACAGTAAAAATGCCTTATCTAAATTTTTATACGAAAACGCGCAAGTTCTTTTAAAGTCTCCTAATAAACTAGACGCAAGAAAAGCGTATGATGATTTAAGTTATATAGAAAGCATTAATCCAAATTATAAAAATGCCAAAAAACTGATTAATGACGCCCAGTTTAAAGGAACTGATTTTGTTAATGTTTATGCTGTGAACGAAACCAATATGATTATTCCGAAGCAGTTACAAGACGACTTACTGGATTTTAATACTTACGGATTAAATGATAAATGGACTGTGTACCATAGCGTTAAACAAAAAAATACGCATTATGATTATAGCCTGATTTTAAATTTCAGGGAAATTCACATTTCGCCGGAACAAATAAAAGAAAAGGAATTCGTTAATGAAAAAGAAATTAAGGATGGCGTTAAAACACTTCTGGACAGTAGGGGTAATCCGGTTAAGGATAGTTTAGGCCGTATCATAAAAGTTGATAATTTTAAAAAGGTAAAAATCAAAATTTTCGAATTCAGACAGTACAAAGCATGTCAGGTAACAGCAAAAGTGGATTATGTAGATTTAAAAAGCAATAGTTTATTGCAATCCTTTCCAGTGGCGAGTGAATATATTTTTGAAAATGTTTATTCAACATATAACGGAGATAAAAGTGCGTGCGATGAAAAATATCTCGGATATTTTAATAAACGTGCAGTCCCTTTTCCAAACAATGAACAAATGGTTTTTGATACCGGCGAAGACCTAAAAGCTAAATTCAAGAATATTATTGTCCGAAACAAATTCAGATAAAAACAAAATTTTTTTTACTATTAAAATAGAAATCCAGATATAATTTTTATATCGAAAAGTAAACATCTTGATCTTAATGTTGTAGTAATTTATCGTAAAATCTCTAGAGTTAATTTAGCTATAGAGATTTTTTTATAGCCTGAAAAATAATAAATGTTGTCGCACAATACAAAAGAAGAATAATGTTAAAAAAGCATATGAATACAAATTTAAATTTTTTGAGGCAAACAAAATAAATTCTTAAATTTATCTTTAACTACAATTGAAAAAGATTTGTCTTAACTCATTCTTAAAAACGTTTTGCGCAACAATTACGGCTGCCAAAACGTAAGTAAGGTATATTTGATACAGATATGATTACAAAAAAAATCTACACATTAGTTGTTTTTCTTATCACTTTTATTTCATTTTCCCAGGAAAAATTTACGCTAAGCGGAACTGTCACAGACTTTGGGAATAATGAATCTCTGATAGGGGTACATATCCATATTCCGGAGTTGAATATTGAAACCTACACAAACAAGTACGGGTTTTATTCCCTTACACTTCCTCCTGGAAAATATCAATTAAAAATAAAACATTTAGGCTATCAGGAAGTCGAAAAGGAAATGATTTTAAAAGAGGATGTAAAAGATAATTTATTCTTAAAAGAAGATAACGAAGAACTTAAGGAAGTTGTAATCAAGGAGGTTAGATATAAAACAAATATTAAATCACCTGAAATGAGTGTTAATAAACTATCCATTTTTTCTATCAGGAAAATGCCTGTGGTTTTTGGTGAAGTCGATGTCTTAAAGTCTATTTTACTCTTGCCAGGAGTGACAAATGCTGGTGAAGGGGCTTCAGGTTTTAATGTAAGGGGAGGAGGCGCTGATCAGAATTTAATTTTACTAGATGAAGCAACCATATTTAATTCTTCACATGTTTTTGGTTTTTTCTCCGTTTTTAATCCGGATGCCGTTAAGAATTTGAAATTGTATAAAGGAGGTATTCCGGCACGTTACGGAGGAAGGGTATCTTCGGTTTTAGATATCTATCAGAAAGACGGAAACAGCAAAGAATTTCATCTAAGCGGTGGGATAGGTCTGGTTTCCAGTAGAATTTTTGCTGAAGGTCCGATAGTAAAAAATAAAGGTTCATTTTTAGTAGCAGGAAGAACCTCGTATGCCCACTTATTTCTAAAATTATCAGAAGAACAAAAAGACAACGCAGCTTATTTTTATGATCTTAATACCAAGTTAAGTTATAAACTAAACGAGAATAACAGTTTGTTTTTATCGGGTTATTTTGGTAGGGACGTTTTTAAACTAAACAAAATTTTCATGAATACTTATGGAAATTCTACTTTGAATTTACGTTGGAGTCATTTGTATTCGGATAAATTATTTGCAAATTTATCTTTAATCTACAGTGATTATTATTACGGACTTGATTTAAATTTTATAGGATTCAAATGGGATTCCGGAATTAAAAATTATACTGTTAAATATGATTTTGAACACTATATATCAGATAAATTTAAATTAAGTTATGGTATAAATGGAATTTATTATGATTTTAATCCAGGGAAAATAAGTCCATTAAGTGATGAATTCACTATTAATCCTGAACAATTAGATAGAAAATATGCGCTTTCACTTTCACCTTATATTGATGCAGAAAATAAACTTTCAAAAAAAGTGACAGTTTATTACGGATTAAGATTCAGTCAGTTTTATCGTTTGGGGGGATCTACAATTAATTTGTATGAAAATAATAATGCGGTTGTCTTCAATCCGGATATGGAGATTTATGAAAAAGGAACACCAATAAGCACTAAATATTACAGTAAAAATGAAGTCATTGAAAGTTATAATAATTTTGAGCCAAGATTCTCAATTTCGTATCACCTAAATGATAATCAGTCGATAAAAGCTAGCTATAACAGAATGGCACAATATCTTCAGTTAATTTCTAATACCTCGTCTCCCACACCTCTTGATGTTTGGACACCCAGTGATACTTATATCAAACCTCAAATTGCAGACCAGGTAGCTTTGGGATATTTTAGGAATTTTAATGACGGAACTTACTCATTAGAAATGGAGATTTATTATAAAAAAGTTAAAAACAGGCTCGATTATATTGATGGTGCTGATCTGATTGCAAATGACGCGATTGAGCAGGTAATTTTGAATGGACAGATGCGCGCCTATGGATTAGAAATCATGTTTAAAAAGAATGAAGGCAAATTTAATGGTTGGATTTCTTATACACTTTCAAAATCAGAGCAGCAGACTCCCGGCAGGACACCTGAAGAAACAGGAATTAATAACGGCGAATGGTATAATTCAGCTTATGATAAACTACACAATTTGGCTATTACTTCAGCTTATACTTTAAATAGGCGATGGTCATTTGGAGCTAATTTTGTTTTACAGTCTGGTCAGCCGGTTTCCTATCCAAACAGTCAGTATGAATATTTAGGTATAACTGTTCCTGGTTATGGATTGAGAAATGAAAATCGTCTGCCTGCCTATCATCATTTAGATATTTCAGCAACACTATCTCTTGAAAAAAATGAAAACAGAAAATGGAAAGGAGAATGGGTTTTTAGCATATACAATTTGTACAATAGACAAAATGCGGCCTCTATAAATTTCCGTCAAAATGCTGACACCGGTTATAACGAAGCAATAAGAACCTCTATTTTTGGTATTGTACCGGCAATAACTTATAATTTTAAGTTCTAAAAAATCAATTTCCTTAAAAAGAAATAAAACATAAAGTATGAAAAAAGTAATTTTATCAGTGGTATTTTTTATATTATTATTGTTTACAGGATGTGAAGAAGTAGTTGATGTTGATTTAGAAACTGCCAAACCTAAACTAGTAGTAGAAGCGGCCATTAATTGGAGAAAAGGAACATCCGGTGCACAGCAAACAATAAAACTGACAACTACAACAGGTTATTTTGAAGATGAGATCCCAATAGTTACAGGTGCAGTGGTTTATGTTAAAAATAGTACTAACCAGCAATTTAATTTTACAGAAGTGTCAAATACAGGCAGGTATGTGTGCAATAATTTTAAACCGGTAATTGGCGAAAATTATTCATTGACTATAATTAGTAATGGAAATACCTATACGGCGAGTGAAACGCTAAAATCGATAACTCCAATAAACAATGTCGCGCAATATGACGCAGGCCAACTCGCCGGTATTGTTGTAAGGGCTTTTTATAATGATCCGGCAGATGTAGATAATTATTATTTATATAAATATACCTATTCCAATAAAATTACCTCTACGTATTATGCTGATAAAGACGAGTTTTATCAGGGCAACGAATTTTTTAGCGTTTCTGATGACGAAGATTTAAAAACAGGAGACGAAGTCGAAATAACGCATTATGGAATTTCAAAGCAATACTATAATTATATGAATATATTAGTAAGTCTTGCAGGCAATAATATAGGTGGTCCTTTCCAGACTCCTCCGGCAACAGTAAAAGGCAATATTATTAACACAACCGATAAAAGCAATTATCCGCTGGGTTATTTTTCGCTAAGTGAAAGTGTTTCAAGAAAATATACGGTAAAATAATTAATTATATGGATTCCAGAATCGAAACCCTAACCGGGAAAAAACTCATAGGCAAACACATTACAATGTCTTTCGTCGAAAATAAAACATTCCAGTTATGGAGCAGTTTCATGCCGGAGAGAAAAAAAATCAGGAATTCTATAGACTCTAATTTATACTCACTTGAAGTTTTTCCTGAAGGACATTTTAACAATTTCGATCCTAAAAATACTTTTGAAAAATGGGCAGCTGTTGAAGTGTCTGATTTAAATGAAATTCCGGCAGGTATGGAAAGTTTGTTGATTCCTGATGGATTGTATGCTGTTTTTATTTACAAAGGGCCATCGACAGAAGCTGAGAAATCCTATCGTTTTATTTTTACAGAATGGCTTCCGGATTCAAAATATTTTGTTGATGACCGTCCACATTTTGCTGTAATGACTGAAAACTACAAAAAAGATGATCCGGATTCAGAAGAAGAAATCTGGATTCCTGTAAAAAATAAAGTTTAATATTATGCTGATAGAAAATTTACGATTGCTTTTTAACCGCGATCTCAATAAACTAAAAGAAGAAATCGAAGCGTATCAAACCGAAAACCAGCTTTGGGTTATTGATAAAAACATTGCTAATTCTGCAGGAAATCTTTGCCTGCATTTAATTGGAAATCTTAATAATTACATAGGTGCTGTCCTCGGAAATACAGCTTATGTCCGTAACCGCCCTTTAGAATTTTCATCAAAAGATGTTCAAAAAGATCAATTAATAACTAAAATTGAAGAAACAATTTTGATGGTAAACAACACATTGGATATTTTAAAGGAAGCCGATTTAGAAGCGATATATCCGCAAATTGTTTTTGAAAAAGAAATGAAATTGGGTTTTTTTCTTATGCATCTTTCTACTCATTTGGCATATCATTTAGGGCAAATCAATTACCATAGGAGGCTGCTGGATTTTGATTCTGTAAAAGATCGTAAATCTTAAATTTGAAATATAAAATAGGAGCAGTACCTTTGCACAGCATTCAAAAAAACACACAGCATGTCATCACATCATATAGTTCGCGACGATCAGGAACCTGCATTAATTATTGCAAACGGAGCTGCCTGCAGTGCTGAATTACTAGGACAATTGCTCGAATGGTCTCCGCTTGTTATCGTACTCGATTCGGCTATTGAACGTGTGATTGATCTGGAAATTAAAGTTGATGTACTGTTGGGGGATTTCGATCGGGGGTTTGATCCTGAAATCTATAAAACAGCCCAGTATCCAATCGAAATTGTGTATACCCCGGATCAAAATAAAACCGATTTAGAGAAAGCTTTTGATTACCTAATTGATAGAAAAATCCCTGCTGTAAATGTAGTCTGGGCTACAGGAAAACGTGCAGACCACACCATTACAAATCTTACCAATATCGTTCGGTACCGCGATTTACTTAAAATTGTTATTCTCGACGATCATTCCAAAATATTTCTACTGCCCAATAAATTCGAAAAATGGTACACTGAACAAACGCCAATTTCCCTTATCCCGATTGGAGTTGTAAATGGCATTTTTTCGAACAACCTAAAATATGAATTACAGGATGATACGCTCACAATGGGGTACAGAACAGGCAGCAGCAATTCAGTAGCAAAGGACGGAATAGTTACTATTACGCACAATAAAGGTGATTTATTATTGATGGAATGTACGGATTAGCCATTGAATTTGAAATTGACATTGCTATTTGAATTTGAAGAAGCTATTTACTTTGTATCTTTGCCGCTTAGAACTATTGAATAAATAAAATGCGAATTGATATTATTACGATTTTGCCAGAATTATTAAAAAGTCCTTTTGAGGCTTCGATTATGAAACGTGCCATTGATAAAGGTATGGTTGAAGTTCATTTTCATAATTTACGCGATTATACTACCAATAAACAAAAAAGTGTTGATGATTATCCTTTTGGAGGAGGAGCCGGAATGGTAATGACCGTTCAGCCTATTGATGACTGCATTACACACTTGAAAAGCCAGCGCGAATATGACGAAATCATTTATATGTCTCCGGATGGAGAAACACTGAATCAGAAAATGGCTAATACCATGTCGATGTATGAAAATATTATTATTTTATGCGGACATTATAAAGGTGTAGACCAGCGTGTTCGAGATCATTTTATTACCAAAGAGATTTCAATTGGTGATTATGTTTTATCTGGGGGTGAATTAGGTGCTTTAGTTTTATCAGATGCATTAATCAGATTGATACCAGGGGTTTTAAGTGACGAAACTTCGGCATTGACAGATAGTTTTCAGGACAATCTGCTTTCTGGTCCTATATATACAAGACCTGCAGATTATAAAGGCTGGAAAGTGCCGGAAGTTTTAACCAGCGGTCATGCTGCCAAAATTGATAAATGGCGCGAAGACATGGCGTATGAACACACAAAAAACAGACGTCCGGATTTACTCGAATAAATTCTAAATTTTTAAAATTCCAAATCCCAATTAATCAGTTAGTTGAAAAATGGAATTTGGAGTTTGTTTTGTTTGGAATTTTATTTTTTTTATCTACATTTGCACCCGAATTAGACCAACCTCTGGCGAAATCCGTGTATGTTGCTTTATTATAAAAACCATAATTTAAATTATCATGGCAGATTTATTAAAATTCGTTCAAAACGAATTCGTTGCTAAAAAAGATTTCCCTGAATTTGGAGCTGGAGATACTATCACAGTTTTCTACGAAATTAAAGAGGGTGAAAAAACAAGAACTCAGTTTTTTAAAGGAGTTGTTATTCAAAGAAGAGGTTCTGGTAACACAGAAACGTTTACTATTCGTAAAATGTCTGGATCAGTTGGTGTTGAGCGTATCTTCCCTGTGAACTTGCCAGCTTTACAAAAAATTGAAATCAACAAGAAAGGTGCTGTACGTAGAGCAAGAATTTTCTACTTCAGAGATCTTACTGGTAAAAAAGCTAAGATTAAAGATAAAAGAAGATAATCATTTATCTCTTTGTTATAAAAAACTCGTTTCAGGTAATCTGAAACGAGTTTTTTTTTAGGGCTATTTTTTGAAATACCAAAAACATAATTTTTTATTGTAAAAATCATTGATTTAATAATTTAAAGTCTGCGAAATAGTAATCTGTTAATTTCAGGATTTCTGCTCAAAACTACACCGTTTTCGCAGTGTTTTTACTATATTTGCTCCGCTCATTTTGAGCCAACTATACTTTGAAATTGCTGATTTCGGCAATACCAATCATAAAAAAAAAAAAATGACACAGAATTCAAAAATTTTTTACACCTTAACTGATGAGGCGCCATTATTAGCGACTTATTCTTTATTGCCTATTGTTCAGGCTTTTACTTCTACAGCCGGTATAGCAATTGAAACCAGGGACATTTCTTTGGCAGGAAGAATTTTATCTAATTTTCCTGAATCATTAACCGATGCTCAAAAAACAGGAGATGCATTGGCAGAATTGGGTCAGTTAGCTACTCAACCAGAAGCTAACATTATCAAATTGCCAAACATTTCAGCATCTGTACCACAATTAAAAGCTGCTATTGCTGAATTACAATCTCACGGATACAACTTACCAAATTATCCTGAAGATCCTCAAAATGATGCTGAAAAAGAAATTAAAGCTAAATACGCAAAAGTATTAGGTTCTGCTGTTAACCCGGTTTTACGTGAAGGAAACTCTGACCGTAGAGCGCCAAGAGCAGTTAAAAACTTTGCAAAAGCAAACCCGCATTCTATGGGTGCCTGGTCTGCTGACTCAAAAACTAAGGTTGCTTCTATGTCAGGCGGTGATTTTTACGGAAGTGAAAAATCTGTTACTGTTACTGAAGCTAATGATGTAAAAATTGAATTCGTTGCTAAAGACGGTACTGCTACTGTTCTTAAAGCAAGTACTCCACTAAAAGCGGGCGAAATTATCGACAGTTCTGTATTAAGTGTAAGTAAATTAAAAGCTTTTGCTGCTGAAGCTATTGCTGAAGCTAAAAAAGAAGGTGTTTTGCTTTCTGTACACTTAAAAGCTACAATGATGAAAGTTTCAGATCCAATTATCTTTGGGGCTATCGTTGAAGTTTATTTTGCTGATCTTTTTAAAAAATACGAATCTTTATTTGCTGAATTAAACGTTGATACCAGAAATGGTTTAGGTGATATTTATGCAAAAATTGCAGGAAGACCTGAACAGGCTGAGGTTGAAGCAGCTATTACACAAGCTATCGAAAACGGACCAGCTTTGGCAATGGTTAATTCTGATAAAGGAATTACAAACTTACACGTTCCGTCAGACGTAATTGTTGATGCTTCTATGCCGGCAATGATCCGTACTTCTGGACAAATGTGGAACAAAGAAGGGAAATCACAAGATACAATCGCTGTTATCCCGGATCGTTGTTATGCAGGAGTTTATACAGCTACAATTGATTTCTGTAAAAAACACGGGGCTTTTGATCCAAAAACAATGGGAAGTGTTCCTAACGTAGGTTTAATGGCTCAAAAAGCTGAAGAATATGGTTCTCACGACAAAACTTTCCAAATTGCTGCAGATGGAATTGTTCGTGTTGTTGATAAAAATGGAAATGTTTTAATGGAACAAAACGTTGAAACAAACGATATTTTCAGAATGTGTCAGGCGAAAGATGCGCCTATTCAGGACTGGGTTAAACTAGCGGTAAACAGAGCTCGTTTATCTGACACTCCTGCTGTTTTCTGGTTAGACGAAAACAGAGCACACGACAGGGAATTGATCGTAAAAGTTCAAAAATATCTTAAAGATTACGACACTACAAACTTAGATATCCGTATTTTAAATCCTGTTGCTGCTACTGAATTTACTTTAGAAAGAATCATCAAAGGTTTAGATACAATTTCTGTAACCGGAAACGTATTACGTGATTACTTAACAGATTTATTCCCAATCTTAGAATTAGGAACTTCAGCTAAAATGCTTTCTATCGTTCCTTTAATGAATGGTGGTGGATTGTTCGAAACAGGTGCCGGAGGTTCTGCTCCTAAACACGTTGAGCAATTTACTGAAGAAGGATATTTACGTTGGGATTCATTAGGGGAATTTTTAGCGCTTGGTGCTTCATTAGAGCATTTAGGACAAACTTTAAACAATTCTAAAGCTATCGTTTTATCTGAAACTTTAGATCAGGCTAATGATAAATTCCTGGCAAATGATAAGTCTCCTGCTCGTAAAGTAGGTCAGATTGACAATAGAGGTTCTCACTTTTACCTTGCTTTCTACTGGGCTCAGGCATTAGCGACTCAAGATAAAGACGCTGAATTAAAAGCAATCTTTACTCCAATTGCAGCTGAATTTGAAGCTAATGAAGCTAAAATTGATGCTGAATTAATTGCTGCTCAAGGCAAGACTCAGAATATTGGGGGGTACTATCAGCCAACACCTGAATTAGTTAGTAAAGCGATGCGTCCTAGCGAAACTTTCAATGCTATTATTGCTAAAATTGTATAATTAAAGCAATCTTATTTATATATTAGAAAAAGACAATCAGAAATGGTTGTCTTTTTTTGTTTTCAAAAATGAAGACATTTTTTTGATACTTCATTTACTTTAGAATAAACATTCACAAAGATAACTTCATTTACATTTAGGAAGCATTATAATAATAGATAGTAGGATGAAGGGCTGGAGAAAGACGCAGTATTCTTTTATCCTGATTTATTGACTATCATAGATAAATTGATCGGCAACGTAAAAGCTATTTTTGAAAACGGTTCACGATACATTTTTGTCTGTTTCTCTCCACAAAAAAATACTCAACCGATGTTTTTCAATCATGTCACTCAACTGGTGGACTTAAATTACTTCTGAGTCATCATAAAATTCATCATCAGCCGCTGTCTGATTTGTAAAAGCTCCCCACCCAGGGAGCTTTTTTTATTGTTTTTACTGAATGAAATCTCATACTTGATTTTGTCAGAAAGCGGATTCTGCCAAATAACAAACACGCTATGATACTTGTTGACGGTTTTTTAAAGCCATTGGTCTAAAGCAAAAAGCCAATCATCTAATAGTTCCGGAAAAGCCTAAAACGTAAACGAAATTTGTAGTGTAATAATGGCATTGCTCCCCAACGATAAAATTATTACGCAAAACAATTTTAATGAATTAAAGGCTCTCCTCCCCAAGGGAGCTTTTAATATTGGTTTTGCGAATTATGAATTGCAATTGAATTCTGTTTAAAAAAAAGAAATATTAAATACATTTTACTTACGTAATATGACTACAAAAATGAATAGCACATTCGTTATTTTCCTCATTACTTTGCTTTCGTTTTCGCAGGAAAAATTCACATTAAGTGGTACAGTAACTGACTTCAAAAATAATGAAACCCTGGCAGGGGTTCATATCTATGTACAGGATCTGAAAATTGGTACTTATACTGAAAAGTATGGATTTTATTCGCTGGCGCTACCTGCTGGGAAACATCAATTGAGGATAAAAAACCTGGGATATAAGGAGGTTGAAAAAACAATATTTTTAGAGGAAAATACAAAAGAAAACTTATCCTTAGATCAAAGCAGTGAAGAACTTCAGGAAGTTGTAATTAAGGAGGGCAGATACAAAACCAATCTTCAGTCACCTGAAATGAGCGTTAACAGACTGTCTGTTTCTTCCATAAAAAAAATGCCTGTAGTTTTTGGTGAAGTCGATGTTTTAAAATCCATTTTGTCGCTGCCTGGGGTTACCAGTGCAGGAGATGGTGCTTCAGGATTTAATGTAAGAGGAGGCAGTGCGGATCAGAATTTAATTTTATTAGACGATGCGCCCCTATTTAATTCTTCACATGTTTTTGGATTTTTTTCTGTTTTCAACCCGGATGTTGTTAAGGACTTAAAATTGTATAAAGGAGGAATTCCGGCTCGTTATGGAGGAGCAGTATCTTCTGTTTTGGATATTTATCAGAAAGACGGAAATAGTAAAGAGTTTCATTTAAATGGAGGCATTGGCCTGATTACCAGCCGGCTTCTCGCTGAAGGCCCAATAGTCAAAAACAAAGGTTCGTTTTTGATAGCAGGAAGAGCCTCTTATGCCCATTTATTTCTAAAATTATCTAAGGACCAAAAAGATAACGCAGCCTATTTTTATGATCTGAATGCCAAGTTGAGTTATGAACTAAACGAGAACAACAGTTTGTTTTTATCAGGTTATTTTGGACGTGACGTTTTCAAGCTGAATGAAATTTTTATGAATACTTATGGAAACTTGATGTTGAATTTACGTTGGAACCATTTGTATTCGGATAAATTAAGTGCTAATTTATCATTGATCTACAGTGATTATTATTATGGGCTTGATTTGAATTTTGTAGGTTTCAAATGGAATTCCGGAATTAAAAATTATACGGTCAAATACGATTTTGAAAATTTTATTTCGGATAAATTCAAACTAAATTATGGTTTAAACGGAATTTATTATGAGTTTAATCCCGGAATAATCGAGGCTTTAAGAGATAAATACACAATCAATCCAAAGCGGTTAGATAAAAAATATGCGCTTTCTATGTCACCTTATATTGGCGCAGAAAGTCAGCTTTCTGAAAACATCACGGTTAGTGGCGGGGTACGGTTTAGTATGTTTTATCGTTTGGGAGCCTCGACAATTAACCTTTATGAAAACAATAGTCCGGTAGTGTTTAATTCAGACATGCAGATTTATGAGAAAGGGACACCAATTGGTACTTCATATTACAAAAACAACAAGACCATTGAACAATATAACAACTTTGAACCCCGATTTTCGGTTTCCTTTCAGCTCAATGAGGCTGCAGCGATAAAAACGAGTTACAACAGAATGGTGCAATACCTTCAGTTAATTTCTAATACCTCGTCCCCGACACCTCTTGATGTCTGGATGCCGAGCGACAATTATATCAAACCTCAGATTGCAGATCAGGTTGCCCTGGGTTATTTTAGAAACTTTAATGACGGCGCTTATTCGCTTGAAACGGAAATTTATTATAAGAAAGTTAAAAACAGGCTGGATTATATCGATGGTGCTGATCTGATTGCAAATGATGCAATAGAGCAGGTGGTTTTAAATGGTCGTATGCGTGCCTGTGGTTTAGAGGTCATGTTTAGGAAGAATGAAGGGAAATTCAACGGCTGGATTTCCTATACATTATCTAAATCAGAACAGCAGACTCCTGGAAGAACAGCTGAAGAAACAGGGATTAATAATGGGCAATGGTATAGCTCGGCTTATGATAAAAGACATAATCTGGCCATTACAACAGCTTATAATTTAAGTGAAAAATGGTCGTTTGGAGCGAACTTTGCCCTGCAGTCCGGACAGCCGGTTACCTATCCAAATGGTCAATATCAATATTTAGGAATAACGGTTCCAAGCTACGGATTGCGAAATGAAAACCGTTTACCGGCATACCATCATTTGGATGTTTCGGCAACACTTACTCCAACAAAAACTAAAAAAGCAAAGTGGAGTAGCGAATGGGTATTTAGTATTTATAACCTATACAATCGTCAAAATGCAGCCTCTATAAACTTCCGTCAAAATGCAGACAGTGGATATAATGAAGCAGTGAAAACCTCCATATTCGGTATTGTTCCGGCAATTAGTTACAATTTTAAATATTAAGAAAACATTTTCTATAAAAGATATAAAAAGGATATAACATGAAAAAAGTAATTTTGTCAATCGTATTTTTTACCTCCCTATTCTTTACCAGCTGTGAAGAAGTTGTAGATGTAGATTTGAGTACTGCTCCTCCAAAATTAGTAATAGAAGCTGCTATTAATTGGAAAAAAGGAACTTCAGGCTCTAAACAGACCATAAAACTGACTACTACAACGGCTTATTTTGAAAACGAGATCCCGATAGTATCAGGAGCAGTTGTTTTTATTAAGAATAGCGCCAACCAACAATTTACTTTTACAGAAGTCCCAAATACGGGTACCTACGTCTGCAATGATTTCAAACCTGTACTGGATGAAACTTATAACCTTACCGTAGTGAGTAATAATAACACCTACACGGCAAGCGAAACCCTAAAATCAATAGCGCCTATTAACTATTTTATACAAGATGACGGTTCTCAACTTGCAGGAATTGTTGTGAGGGCCTTTTATAATGACCCGGCCGGAGTGTATAATTATTATCTTTATAAGTATACATATTCAAACAAAGCTATAGCGACGTATTATGCAGATGAGGATAAGTTTTATCAGGGCAACAAGTTTTTTAGTATTTCTGATGATGATGATTTGAAAGCCGGAGATGAAATTGAGGTTACGCATTATGGTATTTCAAAACAATATTATAATTATATGAATATCCTGACAGATATTGCGGGTAGCGGTATGGGAGGGCCATTTCAGACACCTCCGGCCACTGTTAGAGGGAATATTATCAATATAACAGATAAAAATAACTATCCATTGGGTTACTTTTCTTTAAGTGAAACAGTTTCAGAAAAGTATAAGGTCAAATAAGGGATGCGTGCAAAATTGTAGAAATCTTAGTTGATATTTAAGAGGCAATCAGAAATGGTTGTCTTTTTTTTCGATGAAATTTTTTTCCTGAATTCGCTTACTTAAAGTTTATTCTGTATCAATTATAAGGAGGAGACTAGTGTAAAATTCTTGTGTATAATACTGATATCATGAAAACAAACTGATTTTTACCAGATTTTGGGTTATATGATCGGTTTTATTTTAAAAAAAAAGCACCATAAATAAGCGAACATTCATTTATATTTAATAATTTCGTATTGTAATAACATAATCCAATGCGTACAAGAGATCTTAAAAAAGAAGAACAGGTTAAGCAAAAAGCGATTGAAATGCTTGTCAGGTATGGCATTGAAGGCTTTGGGATGAACAGACTGGCAAAAGAAAGCGGTGTCTCTGTAGCCACATTATATATTTATTATTCGGACAAAGAGGATTTGATAAAGAAAATTGGGACAGAAATCGGTCAAGCTTTTTTTAGTGAAATGGTAAAAGATTTTTCCCCCAAAATGTCCTTCAAGGAAGGATTGCGAAAACAATGGGAAAACAGGGCTCGTTTTGTATTGAAAAATCCTTTAAAAGTAGCATGTTGGGAAGCTTTAAGCCATTCCAGTTACCGAAATGATATGTTAGAGGAAAGTCTGGCAGATTTTAAAAAAACGATGTGGAGTTTTGTCGAAAATGCATTAGAAAGAAAAGAACTTTTGCCTATTTCTATTGAAGTATTCTGGAGTGTAGCCTATGGTCCTTTATATGCTTTACTTCGTTTTGAAAATGAAGGTAAAAGTTTTGGTGACACGCCCTTTAAGCTCACAAAACAAAAAATGGATGAGGCATTTGAACTCGTAATAAAAGCATTAACACCATAAATAAATACGCTTATGAAAAATACTCTGAGTGATATATTGGTATTTGCAACCAATATCAGGACCAATAGCGACAAACAATTAATAAGTCGGATATTTGATGAACATTCCGAAATCCAGGAATGGAATATTGATCAGGAAGACATTGATTGTGTTTTAAGAATTGTAACTAAAAAACTGTCGGAAGAGCAGATAGTCCATATTCTCCAACAGCAGAATTTTAATTGTACACCTTTAGAATAAATCAAAATGAAAGAAGAAAATCAGGCGATCCCTTTTACAGGATATCAGAAATTTGCAGTTTTTATACTTGCCATTACACAATTTACAGTTATTCTGGATTTTATGGTAATGTCTCCGTTAGGTGATATCCTGATGAAAGATTTGGATCTAAAACCCACCCGTTTTGGTTTGGTGGTTTCAGCATACGCTTTCAGTGCAGGAATTTCAGGACTCCTAACCGCGGGTTTTGCAGATAAATTTGACAGGAAAAAATTATTGCTGTTCTTTTATATTGGTTTCATAGGCGGTACAATTTTATGTGGATTGGTTGATTCTTACCCATTATTAATCGCAGCCAGAATCGTTACCGGTTTATTTGGCGGTGTAATAGGTTCCATTTCGATGGCGATAGTTGCCGATTTATTTATGCTTCAGCAACGAGGAAGGGTAATGGGATTTCTTCAAATGGGGTTTGGGGCAAGCCAGATTCTTGGTATTCCAATTGGGTTATATCTGGCCAATGCATGGGGCTGGCATGCCCCTTTTTTATGGGTAGCAGCAATGGCAGCACTAATAGCAGTCTTAATTGCTGTGAAATTAAAACCAATTAATGAACATCTTGGACTTCAGGAAGATAAATCTGCTTTTACCCATTTAATGCATACTATTCGCAAAAAAGAATACCGAATTGGATTTACAGCTACAGCTTTACTTTCAATCGGAGGTTTTATGATTATGCCCTTTGGAAGTGCTTTTGCTATCAATAATTTAAAAATCACCCAGGACGAGCTGCCAATTGTATTTATGATTGCAGGCTTATCAACTTTGGTTGTAATGCCGGTAATTGGAAAATTAAGTGATAAAATGGATAAATTCAGGATATTTGTTTACGCTTCTGTATGGACAATCGTAATGGTTGGTATTTATACGAATCTTGGCGCTAACCCGCTCTGGCTTGTTATTATATTTAATGTGCTTATGATGATGGGGGTAATGGGGCGTATGGTTCCTTCGACAGCATTAGTCACTTCAATACCCGCTATGCAGGACAGGGGAGCTTTTATGAGTATCAATTCATCACTGCAGCAAATAGCCGGTGGAATAGCAGCTGCTTTTGCCGGAACGATTGTGGTACAAAAAGACAAATTCAGTCCGCTTGAGCATTATGATACTTTGGGTTATATAATTATTGGAATTTCATTGATTACCATATTCCTTTTGTACCGTGTCAGCCAACTTGTAAAAAGAAAAGCAAGAGTAATTACCGAAACTGTTCAGGAAATTCAGGAGGTTTGAATCTGGAAAAGTATTTTATTGCTATTTAAAGGCAACTTTATCCGCGCCAGCTGGGTTTACTTCTGCCCGTGCCAGCCTAGGGGACACTCGCACTAGCCGTGCAACTTTCTTAAAAACAATAAAAGCCACTCCGTAATAAAGTGGCTTTATTTATTTTAACCGCGTTGCAAACGCTACGATTTGTTTTCATAAGTTAAGTTAAGTAGGTACTCGATGTAATCGAGCACCAGAGATCCCGGACAAACGAGCGCCAGTGGGGGGGTATGTATTGTGTGAGTAAGCTGATGAAAAAGACTCCTGAACAAAGCGTAACAGCAATTCCGACACTTCATGAAATCTAAGAAAGTTATTCATTATATATTTAAGATAACTCTTTTTTGTTTTTTTTTTATCCCTACCAACCATGGCGAATTACTTCTAATAGATCTCTTTTAAATTCAAATAATTCACCAGAAATAAAAATACCATTGTTTGTATAAAGATTTCTTCCGCTGTGGAAAACTCCCGCCTCCAACAAGCAATATTTGAAATTGTATGATGTGGACTGCGAAACGGCCTTTGATAATTAATCCCGCTTTTTTTAATTACCAGCAACGCTGTGAATTTTTGTAGTTTTTAAAACTTCATGCAGGGTAATTTGTGGTAAATATTCGGTAAACATTTAGCAAACATTACCTCTCCTGCTCTTGGTGGTTCAATCAAAATGATGTTATATTCGGTACTTAGCAAGTACAGCAAAATAATAAAAATTGTATTTAAAACTTTAAATTTAGAACCCAGCTGGTTGAAAGAAAAGAATCAGATAATGAATTAGATGTTTTTTATAGAAAAATATCCTTATATAAATTTAAAGAAAAAGCTATATTGATTATTTAGTATTTTTTAAAATATTTAATTAAAATCATTTAAAATACAGGTGTTTATACTCTATTTTAAAGAGTCTTGAAATTATAATTTTGTGTTAACAAACAAAAACTAAGAAATTATGAAAACAAAATTATTATTTTGCTACTTATTTGTTCAAAGCATTTGTATAAGTCAAACTAAAGAGATTCCTAGCACATTGCAAAATGTAATAGTAACCTTAAAGCAAATTAGTGGAAACGCTAATCCCGACAGAATTGTTAAAATTGATGTAAACAATGATAAGGTTGTTGATTACTCCATTGTTGTAAATTATAGAGGTTATTTTGAACAAACATTAACGACAGAATTAAAATCAGGGGAAATAATTAAAGTTTGGACTGTTGATGAATTAAATAAAGAATCAACTATATTAGAATTTACATCAGCAACACCTGAAGAGATTCTTAATAAAGTAAAATTAAATACTATTTCTCTCCCTTATCAGTCTATTAATCCTGAACTTGATGGGGCGCAACCAGCAAGTACTAATTACAAATATAATTGTAGGATGCTAAACACTAACTTTACAATACCAATTGCTAGGTTCAATTTGACAAAACACGATGATACGACTTCTAAGCAAGGTGATGTAATTTTATTCAATTCTATCGGTGCTGGAGTGGGTATGAGCTGGGGTCAATTTGAAAAAACAACAGATGCAAAAGGTGAAATAATAAATACTGAATTTACAAATTCATTTGGTATTCATATAGGTTTTTTATTCTCGGCTGGTAATGATGATACTGAAAATAAAAATGTTTTTGCTCCATCAGTTTCAATTAGTGTATTAGATTTTCAGATTGGATATGGTCACGAATTAGGAACTCTTGCACCAAGTCAAAAGAAAGGTTTTTTAACTTTAGCATATGCAATACCAATATCCAAACTTTTAAAAGGTAAATACTATATTTTCAAATCATCAAAAGGTTATAATTCAAAAAATCCTTTACCAACAATCTTAATTGATGAAGGCTCATCGAACACTACCATGCCTAATAAAACTGATAAACCCGATGAAACTAAGAAATCTAATAAAGCTAACTTTTCTGATTGGAAACGCATACGCAGTTTTGTGGGTTAATAAATGTTATCTTAATCAATGCTAGTTTAATCGATAGCTTTTATTATTATATTTGAATACAATTATTAATTTATCGAAAATAAAAAATTTGATATACATCAACTTCAATTGAAAAAGGAATTGATTTAATTTCAGTATTCATTGAAAAACTTGCTGGTTCCACAATCGAATAAGCTTGTTTAATGTTTGGTGATAAAATGAAGGTAAAAAGATTAAAGAATCAAATAAAGGTATTTTCAGAAGTTAAAAAGACGACAGAAGAAAATAATATCACACTTAAGAAATAAATCTTAAACGCTTGTACCACTACTTGAATTTTCATCACTTGAAGAAGACGAAACATTACAACAAAAATGAATTATCAATTTTCCTACTTATATTAAATCAATTAACAAGTAAAGAAGTAATTGAAATCCAAAAGATAAGTGAATCAAATACTACAAGTGGACAAAAGATAAAGTTATAATAGAGTAGATAAATCAAATTTAGTAAGATTATGATTAATAGAAATTATTTATGAAGAATCAAGCAAAAGAACAAGTCCATTTAACATTAATAGAGCAAAATCATTTAATGATTGGTTTGGTAAAAACTTAGAAGGTAAATATAAAATAACTGATTTGGGTGTAGAATTTGTTAAATGCTGTTCAAGAAAATAAAAGCAATAAGGCCATCGTAATTGATAGCCTTATTTTTTTGTTGTCTTTTTACCCCAACCACCCATCACGATCTAAGCTTCTATACTGAATTGCTTCAGCAATATGCGATGAAGCGATTTGAGGAGCAGCATCTAAATCAGCAATAGTTCTGGCAACTTTTAAAATACGGTCGTAAGCCCTTGCTGAAAGATTCAGTCGTTCCATGGCGGTTTTCAATAATTCTTTTGATTGCTCATCAAGAACACAGTACTCCCTGATTAATTTACTGCTCATTTGTGCATTATAATGAATGTTTGTCAATTCTTGAAAACGAACAGACTGGACTTCACGTGCAGAAGTCACTCTTTGTCTAATTGAGGCACTGCTTTCTGCTTTATTGTCATCTGATAGTTTCTCGAAAGGCACCGGTGTTACTTCTATATGAATATCGATCCGGTCTAATAAAGGTCCGGAAATTTTACTCATGTAGCGTTGCATTTCATGGGGGGAAGAAGTATTGGGCATTGATGGATCGTTAAAAAAACCACTCGGACTCGGATTCATACTGGCGACGAGCATAAAAGAAGAAGGATAAGTTACAGTAAATTTGGCTCTTGAAATCGTAACTTCCCTGTCTTCTAAAGGCTGACGCATTACCTCCAATACATCTCTTTTAAATTCCGGCAATTCATCCAGAAACAAGACTCCGTTATGCGCCATTGAGATTTCTCCCGGCTGAGGATAACTTCCACCGCCAACCAGTGCAACATTCGAAATAGTATGATGCGGACTACGAAATGGCCTTTGGTTCATTAATCCAACTTCTTTTAATTTACCCGCAACGCTATGAATTTTTGTTGTTTCTAACGCTTCTCTCAAAGTCATTGGAGGTAAAATACTTGGCAGACGTTTCGCTAACATTGTTTTTCCTGCTCCCGGAGGTCCAATCAGAATGATATTATGTCCTCCGGCAGCTGCAATTTCCATACAGCGTTTAATGCTTTCCTGGCCTCTAACATCTGAAAAATCAAACTCAGGGAAATCTAAGGTTTTGTAGAATTCTGCGCGGGTATCAATAATTGTAGGTTCTAAAGTTCCTTTTCCTTCAAAGAAATCAATGACTTCCTGAACATTTTCAACCCCGTAAACATCTAATCCGGCAACTATAGCAGCTTCTTTTACATTTTGCTTTGGAAGAAAAAAACCTTTATAGCCTTCTTCTTTTGCTTTAATAGCTATAGACAATGCACCATTTATAGATTGTAAACTTCCATCCAGTGAAAGTTCGCCCATGATGATATAGCGATCAATTTCTGCAGCCTTTATCTGGTCTGAAGCTACTAAAATTCCAATAGCTAAAGTTAAATCATAAGCAGAACCTTCTTTGCGCAAATCGGCAGGTGCCATATTTATCGTTATCTTTTTGCCTGGCATAGTATAGCCATTATTTTTAAGAGCTGCAGCTATGCGATAACTGCTTTCTTTTATTGCATTGTCAGGCAAACCTACCAAATGATAACCAATTCCTTTGTCCATATTCACCTCTACTGTTATAGTAGTAGCTTCAACTCCAAAAACGGCACTTCCATAAACTTTAATGAGCATACTTATTTATTTTTGTAAATATTTTTTTAATTTTTTACAAAATAAGTAAATATTTTAATAAATAAAGTATTACAATAGGTATTTTTTTCTTTCAATTTAATCAAATTTTAAACCAATCTGATTTTTTACTTCTTCGACAATTTTACTTAAATCCAAACAATTTTGATGCGACCAGAGCTTACTTTCAAGTTGATTGTTTTTAATACAGGTATGGCATTCTATAGCTTCATGCGCAAAACCTTTTCCGATATTAGGTATACTAAATTTTTCTTCCTGCTCATCTTCAATAATAGAATATCCTTCTGTCATGAACCATGGTGAATTAATGTCAATTCTTCCCTCAGTGCCGCTAATTGTGGCTTTCATGTCAGAAGCAGAAACTAAACCGGCGTGTAAAACAGACTGAGCCGACTCATATTGTAAAATCATAGTAGTCTGCAAATCGACTCCTGTTGTATGAAAAGTTGATTTGGCTATAATTTCTTCCGGAATTCCGAGTATGATATAAGACAGAAATAGCGGATACACGCCGATGTCATAAAGTGCACCGCCACCTAATTTTTTGTCTGTCAGCCTAGTTCCTAATTCTTTATTATAATAGGCAAAATCAGCTTTAAGGTATTTAACTGATCCTATTTCTCCATTTTTTACTTTTGACAAAAGTTCCTGAATGGATGGAATAAATCGCGTCCAAAAAGCTTCCATGAAAAATTTATTGTACTTTTTTGAGGCATCAGTCATTCGTACCGCATCTTGGTAGGATAAAGACAAAGGCTTTTCGCATAATACATGTTTGCCGTTTTCCATTGCGCGGATTGATAATTCGGCATGTGAATCGTGAGGTGTTGCTATATAAACAATATCAACGTTGTCGTCTAAAAACAGGTCATTATATGATCCATAAAATGTATCGCAATCGTACTTTTTGGCAAATTCACCGGCCTTACAGATGTCTCTTGAAGCTACGGCAACTAATTCGGCTTCATTTATTAATTGTAAATCAGCAGCAAATTGGCCTGCAATGTTTCCTAAACCAACTATTCCCCATTTTATTTTATTCATTTTTCATCTAAACAGGCCATATTACTAGAACCTAAGAGTTATTGGATTAAAGATAAGATTTATATTAAGTAGGAAAAATAAAAGTTGTAGGATTATATATATTTTATATTTTTATAACAAATATATACTTGTAAATGAAAAAAATATTCTTACTGCTCTTTCTGGGTTTTTTTGTAACAAAAGCATGGGCTCAGGAATACTTTCCTGTTAATGAAAGTATTCAAAACAAAAACAACAATTATACAGTTTTTACCAACGCTGTGATATACATCACACCGACCCAAAAAATTGAAAAAGGAACCTTAGTTGTTCAAAATGGCAAAGTAGTCAATGTTGGAAATAATATAGCGATTCCAAAAAATGCGATTTTGATTAGTCTTGAAGGCAAAACAATTTACCCTTCGTTTATTGATATTTATACCAGTTTTGGAATTGAAAAACCTAAGCGAAATTTAACTCCTGGCAGAGAAGATAATATTTATGATACCAAAAAAACAGGATATTACTGGAATGAAAGTGTATTGTCTCATCTAAATGGATATGAGACATTCAAATATGATCAGCCAAAAGCTGAAGAATTTTTAAAAGCAGGATTTGGCATTGTAGGTACGCATATTCATGATGGAGTTGCACAGGGAACAGGACTTTTGGTTGCTTTGAATAATACTGATGGCAAGAGTCAAATTATTTCGAACAAAATAACCCATCACTTTTCGTTTAACAGAAGTGCTTTAACAAATCAGGCTTATCCTAGTTCTTTAATGGGATCGATGGCGCTTCTTCGCCAGATGTATTTTGATTTGGATTGGTACAAAAAAGGAAATTCAGAGACGAGAGATTTATCATTGGAAGCTCTGGCTGCAAATGAAAAACTGGTACAGATTTTTACATCAGAGGATAAATTAAATAGCTTAAGAGCTTCTAAAATTGCAAAAGAATTTGGTTTAAACTATATTTTAAAGGGAAGCGGGAATGAATTTGAAAGAATTGAGGAGATTAAAAACACCAATTCAAAATTCATTATTCCAATTCATTTTCCTGAAGCTTATGATGTTTCAAATCCGTATTTATCCAATCAGATAGAACT
The DNA here is from genome assembly GCF_027111255.2 of Flavobacterium flavigenum. Classification (NCBI taxonomy): domain Bacteria; kingdom Pseudomonadati; phylum Bacteroidota; class Flavobacteriia; order Flavobacteriales; family Flavobacteriaceae; genus Flavobacterium; species Flavobacterium flavigenum. The sequence goes on from NZ_CP114285.2 coordinate 4,401,705, forward strand.
TGCCGATATGCGTTTCTGGAATCAGGCACCTGCCAATCCGAAAGTACTTTCAGATAACGGAATCATTTTCGCTCTTACAACAGATAAACTGAAAAAAATGGAAGATTTTAGAATTAACCTTCTAAAATCAATTAAATATGGTTTTGATAAAACAAAAGCCCTGGAAGCGCTAACTACAATTCCGGCAGCAATTTTAGGAAAGAGCAACGAAATTGGAAGTTTGAAAACAGGAAGTTTTGCCAATTTTGTAATTACTTCTGGCGAAATATTCGATGAAAAAACAATTTTATACGAGAATTGGGTACAGGGAAATAAATACGTCATAAACGATATCAGTGCAAAAGATATTCGAGGCAATTATAATCTGACCATTGGAAATGAAACATTAAAATGGAAAATTGACGGAACCGTCGAAGCGCCAAAATCTGAAATAACTACAGCGGATAATAAAAAAGTAAAGAACACTTTTTCTGTTTCAAAAAACTGGATTTCACTTTTGATAAAATCCAATGACACTATAAAATCCAATTTTACCCGTTTAACCGGATTAGTAGAAAATACTAATAATATCTCAGGAAAAGGTGAATTATACAATGGCACTCAGGTAAACTGGACAGCTGTAAAAACTTCTCCGTTTGTAGTAGTAAAAGATACTGTAAAACCTGAAAAACCAAATCCCATCATGCCAACAACTTTTCCGAATATTGCTTTTGGAAATCCAAAAAAGTTAACAGCTCAGACTTTACTGTTTAAAAATGCAACAATTTGGACCAATGAAAAAGACGGAATCTTAACCGAGACTGATGTTTTGATAAAGAACGGAAAAATTATTTCCATTGGTAAAAATCTTTCAGATGCTTCAGCAGCAATTATTGATGCCAAAGGAAAACACCTTACCAGCGGAATTATTGATGAACATTCGCATATTGCCATTTCAAAAGGTGTTAATGAAATGGGGCATAATTCTACAGCCGAAGTTACTATAGAAGATGTCGTAAATTCTGAAGATATTAATATTTACAGGGATTTAGCGGGAGGTGTGACTATTTCGCAATTACTACACGGTTCTGCCAACCCAATCGGAGGACGCTCTGCAATTGTAAAATGGAAATGGGGGCTATCTCCTGATGAAATGCTATATAAAAACCAGCCTAAATTTATCAAATTTGCTTTAGGTGAAAATGTAAAACAATCTAATTGGGGGATAATTAATCCATCACGTTATCCTCAGACCAGAATGGGGGTTGAACAGGTTTTTACAGACTATTTCCAGCGCGCCAAAGAATATGATGAGAACTGGAAAAAATTCAATGCCAATCCTAAAAAAGAAAAAGCACCAAGAGTGGATCTTGAACTACAAACGCTGGCCGAAATCTTAAATAAGAAGCGATTTATTACCTGTCATTCTTATGTAGAATCGGAGATATTAATGCTGATGAATGTTGCAGATAAATTCAATTTTAATGTGAACACTTTCACACACATCCTGGAAGGCTATAAAGTTGCTGATAAAATGAAGGAACATGGAGTTGGGGCTTCAACTTTTTCAGACTGGTGGGCTTACAAATTTGAAGTAAATGATGCTATCCCTTTCAACGGACCAATTATGCATAACGAAGGTTTGGTTGTAGCTTACAATTCAGATGATGCAGAAATGTCCCGAAGATTAAATCAGGAAGCTGCAAAAGCGGTAAAATATGGCAACATTTCAGAAGAGGAAGCCTGGAAATTTGTAACCCTTAACCCGGCTAAATTATTACATATCGATGATAAAGTTGGAAGTATTAAAGTGGGTAAAGATGCCGATTTAGTACTTTGGAGCGACAATCCTTTGTCTGTTTATGCAAAAGCAGAAAAAACGATTATTGAAGGCGTTGTGTATTTTGACATAGAAAAAGAACTTGAAAAACAAGAAGCTATTACAAAAGAAAGAAATCTGTTAATAGGTCAGATGCTGCAGGAAAAAAATAAGGGAATGAGCACACAGGAACCAACAAAAAAAGAGAAAAAAGAATATCACTGTGACACTTTGGAACAATACTAAGGAACTAAAGGATTTCACATAAAAATGACAAATATGATAACTAAAAACATATATATATTGTTGTTGGTTTTTGGGATGATAATACAAACCAAAGCTCAACAGATTCCGGCACCAAAGCAGGCAAAATCAATCCTGATCCTAAATGCAACGGCACATATTGGAAACGGAAAAATAATAGAAAATAGTGCAATAGGTTTTAAGGATGGCAAGCTGACATTAGTAGCTGATTCCACGACTATAAGACTTTCAGAAAATGCTTATGATAATATCATAGATGCTACCGGAAAGCATGTCTATCCTGGCTTTATTGCACCTAATTCTACTTTAGGACTTGTTGAAATTGATGCGGTAAAATCATCCGACGATCAGGAAGAAATTGGTAATATGAATCCAAACGTTAGGAGTATAGTAGCTTATAATTCAACTTCAAAAGTAACCGAAACTGTTCGTCCAAACGGAATTTTAATTGCTCAGATAGTGCCTCGTGGAGGAAGAATTTCCGGAACATCTTCAATTGTTCAGCTGGATGCCTGGACGTGGAAAGATGCCCTTGTAAAAGAAAATGACGGAATACATTTAAACTTTCCTTCCGGATTTAGAAGGACAGGAAACTGGTTTGAACCTGGTATAATTGAGCCTAATAAGGATTATGCAACACAGATTAACGAAATAAATAGCTTTCTAATTAATTCGAAAGCTTATTTAGGAGAGACTTCAAAACAAAGAAATGTGATTTTTGAATCAACAAAAGGACTTTTTGATGGAACCCAGACCTTATTCATTCATGCTGATGAAGAAAAGCAAATTACAGATGCAATTCAGTTAGCTAAGAGCAATGGAGTAAAAAGAATAGTTATCGTAGGTGGTTTTGAAGCTTACAAAGCTGCCGATCTATTGCAAAAAAATAATATCGGGATACTTTTAAGACGTGTACATGATATGCCTGCAAGTGATGACCAGGATGTGAGGGCTCCTTTTAAGATGGCTAAGATTCTAACAGATAAAGGAATTTTGGTTGGACTTGAGAACAGTGGTGATAATGAACGAATGAATACCCGTAACTTGCCTTTTTTAGCAGGGACCTGTGCTGCTTATGGGCTTGATAAAGAAAAAGCTTTACAATTAATAACCCTTAATACGGCTCAGTTATTAGGTATCGATGCCTTCTGCGGCTCTTTAGAAACAGGAAAAGATGCTACATTGTTTATTTCAGAAGGAGATGCTCTTGATATGAGAACCAACCAACTTACTCATGCTTTTATTCAGGGAAGAGCAATAAGCCTTGAAACACACCAGACTCAGCTTAATAAAAAGTACAAAGAAAAATACGGCCAGAAATAACCAAATACTATTACCAAGAAAAGGCATCATCTGAATCAGCAGGTGATGCCTTTTTTCATTAATTATTTAATGTTTTTTAGAAAAAGCAATAAATAATGCTATAATTAACTTAAAACCAAAATTATTTTCGTGTTTTTTCTTATAAAATACATTTAAAATGCATTTTCGTCACATCCCGGATTGATGATTTGTAAATTTTAAGTCATTTTTAGCCAAAATGAATAAAACTTAAGGGGGGTAAATTGAAAAATTAACAAAAATTAAGCATAATAGGGTATTTTTTATGGGGGTATTAAATGATTTTATACTTTTATCAAAAATTTTAAAACTAAATAACGATGCGAAAAATTATTTTAAGTGTGATTCTTATCACAATTTTGTTACTGTCCATTTTTTCTATTTCATTTGTTACTGAATCAAAGACATTGGGTGCTCATGTTGTCGAATTGAAAATGGACACAGGGGATACCGCATGGATGGTTGTTGCAACTGCTTTTGTGTTATTAATGACGCCAGGTTTAGGTTTCTTCTACGGAGGTATGGTTGGTAAGAAAAACGTAATTAGTACCATGCTGCAAAGTTTTATGGCAATGGTTATTGTTACTATTTTATGGGTAGTTATTGCTTTTGGATTATGTTTTGGTCCATCAATAGGCGGATTCATAGGAGATCCTACTTCAAATATATTCTTTCAGGGGGTCAGTGCTAATACTGCCTGGGAATTAGCTCCAACAATCCCTTTTATTCTTTTCGCATTATTTCAGGCTAAATTTGCTATTATTACACCTGCGTTAATAACAGGAGCTTTTGCTGAGCGTGTACGCTTCTGGGCTTACTTATTATTCATGGTTTTATTCATATTATTAATTTACGCTCCATTATGTCACATGACATGGCATCCTGATGGACTATTCTTCGGATGGGGAGTTTTAGATTTTGCTGGAGGAACAGTGGTACACATGAGTGCTGGATGGGCTGCATTAGCAGGAGCTATGTTCTTAGGAAAACGTAAAGTTCAAAAAGTAAACCCTGCAAGAATTACCTATGTATTATTAGGTACAGGTTTATTATGGTTTGGATGGTTTGGTTTCAATGCAGGTTCTGCTGTTGGAGCTGGTAGCCTTGCTGCTCAGGCGTTAGGAACTACAACAGTTGCGGCTGCTTCTGCGGCAATGGCATGGGTGTTCCTTGATAAAATCTTAGGGCACAAATTATCTGCTATGGGTGCTTGTATCGGGGCTGTTGTAGGTTTGGTAGCTATTACGCCTGCTGCAGGTTTTGTCTCTATTCCTCATGCATTGGCAATTGGAATTATCGCTGCTGTAATCAGTAATCTTGTAGTGAGCAAATTCCCTAAAGGAAAAATTGATGATGCTCTTGACGTTTTCGCTTGCCACGGTGTTGGTGGAATGGTAGGAATGCTGTTAACAGGAGTATTTGCATCAAATACAGTTAATTCAGTAGTAGGAGATCATCAAGGTCTGATTTTTGGTGATGCTACTTTATTTCTGACTCAGTTAAAAGCATTAGTATTGGTTTCTATATTTGCTTTTGCAGCATCATATGCATTATTCTTCATCGTTAACAAAATTACTCCTCTAAGAGTTACTGAAGAAAAAGAAGAATTAGGATTAGATATCTCTCAACACGGAGAATACCTATAAGGAATTATTCAGGTACTTACATAAAAAATGCCCTCTAAGCTTTAAAGTTTTAGAGGGTATTTTATTTTGAATTAATTTCACCTTGAAATAAATTTTGGTAAGCTTTTCTATTTAGAAAGTAATGAATTTACAAAAGAGAAAAAATGAACTATGCAAAAAATAATCAAAAAGAAAATAATTGCCCATGATTTAAATATTTCTACTCGGGTTAAACCTTCATGCATATCTTTTTCTCTTCGTGTTTTTACATTGTCCTTATTAAGCAAATAAAATAAAAATGCCAATAAGCCCAATGCTCCACTAATAATTAAATCTAAAAAGCCAGGAAATTTCATTTTATTACTTGAAATTTGAAATCCCTTCTTTTAACCAAACCAAATACTCTTCAACATCAACATAGCTAATTGTAGGTTTTGAGCTGTTCAGATTATTTCCTTTAAGATCAGTTATAACATATAAAGGCTGAGTATTAGTTTTGTATTTTGAAATCATAAACTCGGTCCATTTATCTCCAACCGTTTCAATTTTATCTCCCGAAGCTGTTACAAATTGTTGGTCTTCAGGTAATTTACGTTTATCGTCCACATACAAAGAAATCAAAACCAGTTCATTTTTTAAGATGGGTAAAACTTTTTCATCAGACCAGACATTGTTTTCCATTTTTCTGCAATTTACACAGGCATGTCCGGTAAAATCAAGCATAATAGGTTTTTTAACAGATTTTGCATAGGCTAAACCATTTTCATAATCATCAAATACAACAATACCATTCGGACCTAATTTTGCACCCTTCGGCAATTCTTGCTTAATTGAGTTTGATTCTCCCAAGCTACCTATTCCAAACGGACTTTCGCTATAGGTTAGAGGTGGAGGAAAAGCGCTGATTAATTTCAAAGGAGCTCCCCAAAGTCCCGGAATTAAATAAAGTGTAAACATCAGCGTAATCAATCCTAAGTATAATCTTCCAACAGAAATATGATGCAAAGGGCTATCATGAGGCAATGTGATTTTTCCGAATAAGTATAATGTCAGTGCTCCAAAAATGGCAATCCAAATGGCTATAAAAACTTCTCTTTCCAGAAAGTGCAATTGTAAAACCAAATCGGCATTTGATAAAAATTTAAATGCTAAAGCTAATTCTAAAAATCCAAGAACAACTTTTACTGTATTTAACCAGCCTCCTGATTTTGGTAATGAATTTAGCCATCCCGGAAACATCGCAAATAACATAAACGGAAGTGCTAATGCAGATGAGAATCCCAGCATTCCAACAACTGGAGCGATTCCTCCATTTGAAGCTGCTTCAACTAGTAAGGTTCCGACAATTGGTCCAGTACATGAAAATGAAACAATAGCCAAAGCTAAGGCCATAAATAATATACCAATTATACCGCCTTTATCTGCCTGCTGATCAGCTTTGTTTGCCCATGAATTAGGAAGCATAATTTCGAAAGCTCCTAAAAAAGAAGTCGCAAAAATGACCAATATCACGAAGAAAATCAGGTTAAACCAAACGTCTGTTGATAAAGCATTCAGAGCATCTGCTCCAAATATCTTTGTTACAATTAAGCCTAAAATCACATAAATAGCAATGATGGAAAATCCGTAAATAATAGCATTACGAATTCCTTTTGCCCTGCTTTTGCTTTGTTTTGTAAAAAAACTTACCGTCATTGGTATCATTGGAAATACACAAGGAGTCAGTAAGGCTGCGAATCCTGATATAAAAGCAATAAAAAAGATAGACCATAAACTTCTTGCCGGAGCAGGCTTTTTTAAATCATCTACAGCTTTTGCCGTTGCATTATCTGTTTTTTCTAACTTAATTCCTTTAGGATCTGCTGCTTTTTCTACTGTATCAACCGCTAAACCTTCTCTTTTGGTTTCATCTTTTTGAGCTTCAGTTACAGCGGGAACTGTTTCCATTTTAAAGGTTACCGGAACTGCAATTGAGAATTTTTTATTCGAATTGATGCATACTTCTTTACAAACCTGAAAATCAAATTCAACTTCTACAGTTTTTAAATTAGGGTTTGTAATCTGAATTTCCTGCTCAATATGTGCCTTTCCTTCAAAATAAGTTTCGTTTACTTCAAAAACATCGTTAAAGGATGTCTTTGTTTTTCCTTCTTTGGCTTTGCCAACTAAATTGTAATTTCCTTTTTGATTTTTAAAGGAAATTTCTAAAGCCAATGGGCCTCCTTCTGGTGTAAACTGGGAATACATGTGCCAGTCTTTCTCTATAATTCCGTTAAAAATTAAAACAAAATTAGTTTCTGATTTCTTTTCGATTTTAGAAGTCCATTTTACCGGTTCTATGATTTGGGCATTACTGTTTGCAAAAGCAAAAAAGAAAAACAGTAAAAATAAAATGGATGTACTCAAGAAGCTTCTTGATAATACAGCCTGAAGGGATTGATTGAAGTTCATTATTGCAGTTCTATTTTAAGTATTTTTTTTGTGGTTTTTTCTATTTTAAATCTTTCATCCTGCCTGATTCCTAAGACCCATACAATCTGGTCTTTTGAACATAAAAGCCAGGAGTTTTCTTTTTCAATCAGCGATAACTTTTCATCCTTAAAAAGTTTACTGATTTTTTTTGATTTTCCGTTCATTCCAAAAGGCTGAAAAGAATCACCTTCTTTCCATTTACGCAAAATTAATGGGAACTGGATTTTTTCAGCATCCACAAATATAATCTTATTTGATTCTATAGTTATGTGACTAACGTTACAAAACTTCAAATTTAAGGGAAAATTAATTTGTGTGTCGTTTTTATTGATTTCAAACTCCTCTTTTTCTTCTGGATTATTATTTAACGGACTCAAAATCAAAGCCTCTCTGTTTTTTAGCAATCGAAACTCTGAAGAGAATACTTGTTTTCCGGATTGTCCGTCTACTAGATCATAAATAGCATTCCATGCCAGAAATCCAAATTCATTGAGCCATTCATACAAATACGATCTGTAATTAGGTAATTGTGTAAGCTTATTTAAATCGAAATGAATTTCTTCTCCTGCCTCTTTTGCTACCTGCTGATAAATCATAATCGAAGCATCTTCGGCCATTTCATTAGATTCCTGCAAATAGGATTGTGTTTTCTGGAAAGCTTTCAGAAAATTAGGATTGATTTCCTTTAAAACAGGAATTAAATCATGACGAATTTTATTACGAAGGTATTTATCAGATGCATTGCTGCTGTCTTCCCGCCATTGGATATTATTTTCTTTCGCATATTGTAAGATTTCTCCTCTTGAAAAAGGTAAAAACGGACGTATAATTTTATCATTTTCTTCGGGAATACCAACAAGACCATCCAGTCCTGTGCCACGGCTTAGATTAATCATAAACGTTTCCAGATTATCATCGGCGTGATGGGCAGTCAGGATATAATCAAATTTGTGGGTTTCCAATAATTCATAAAACCAGCTGTATCGGAGTTCGCGGGCTGCTATTTGAGTAGACAATTTATAGTCTTTTGCAAAAGCTTCGGTGTCAAACTGGGTTGTAAAAATGGAAATATTGTTTTCTTTACAGTAATTTCGAATGAAATCCTGATCGCCTAAACTTTCCAGTCCGCGAAGTTGAAAATTACAATGCAATACGGCAATTTCATAATCTAATTGCTGAAACAAATGCAGTAAAACCATACTGTCAAGTCCGCCACTGACAGCAAGAAACAGTTTTTTATTTTCCAGAAACGGAAATCTTGCCAAAATATGATTTTGAAAATTTGTAAGCATCAGAAAAATTAAAAGATGAATATTTTAAGAACTGCAAAATTAAGGCTTTTGAAAGAAATAAGAAGCTTTCTAAGAAAGTTGTTCCTGTAACTTTTTAATATCGTCACGTAGTTTTGCAGCCTGTAAAAAATCCAGATCTTTTGCCGCTTTTTCCATGGACTTGCGCTTTTCACGAATCATTTTCTCTAATTCAGGTTTTGATAAATAAGCTGCTTCGGGTTCTGCTGCTGCTTGCAGGTCATGCCCAAGTTCATATTCGACTAAAGGGTTTTTAGTAAAGGCTGAATCTATTTTTTTGTTTAAGGCTTGTGGTGTTAAGCCGTTTTCTGTATTGAAATTAATTTGTTTGGTTCTGCGGTAATTGGTTTCATCAATCGTTTTTTGCATACTGGCTGTAATTTTATCAGCATACATAATCGCTTTTCCATTTATATTTCTGGCAGCACGACCAATCGTCTGGGTTAAAGATCTGTGGTTTCTTAAAAAACCTTCTTTATCGGCATCCAAAATAGCTACTAACGAAACTTCTGGTAAGTCCAGTCCTTCACGAAGCAGGTTTACTCCAATCAATACATCAAAAATTCCTTTTCGTAGATCCTGCATTATCTCAATTCGTTCAAGGGTATCTACTTCGGAGTGAATATAGCGGCAGCGTACATTTACTTTAGTCAGGTATTTGGCTAATTCTTCGGCCATTCTTTTAGTTAAGGTAGTTACGAGAACCCTTTCGTCCAATTCGCAACGCACCTGAATTTCTTCAATTAAATCATCAATCTGATTCAGACTTGGGCGCACTTCAATGATCGGATCCAGTAATCCGGTAGGCCGGATAATCTGTTCTACATAAATACCGTCAGATTTTTGCAATTCGTAATCGGCAGGAGTTGCAGAAACATACACCACCTGATTTTGCAAGGCTTCGAATTCTTCAAATTTCAAAGGTCGGTTGTCCATTGCAGCAGGTAGGCGGAAACCATATTCCACAAGATTTTCTTTTCGGCTCCTATCGCCTCCGTACATAGCGTGAACCTGTGAGACGGTTACGTGACTTTCGTCTATTACCATCAAATAATCACTCGGAAAATAATCCAGCAGACAGAAAGGCCTTGTGCCGGCTTCTCTTCCGTCAAGATAGCGAGAATAATTCTCTATTCCGGAGCAATAACCTAATTCGCGAATCATTTCGAGATCGAAATTGGTTCTTTCTTCCAGGCGTTTCGCTTCCAGATGTTTGCCTATCTCTTTAAAATAATCAACTTGTTTTACCAAATCCTGCTGTATCTGCCAGATTGCTCCCTGAAGAACGTCCGGGGAAGTCACAAACATATTGGCCGGATAAATAGTCAGTCTTTTAAATTTTTCAATAACCTGTGATGTTTTTACATCAAATGATTCAATTTCTTCAATTTCATCTCCAAAAAAGTGAATTCGATACGCATCATCAGCATAACTTGGATATACTTCTACAATATCTCCCTTAATCCGGAAAGTCCCGGGATTAAAATCGGCTTCTGTTCGCGCATATAAACTTTGTACAAGACTGTGTAGTAATTTAGTTCTCGAAATAACCTGATCTCTTGAAACTTCAATTACATTTTTCTTAAATTCTACAGGGTTTCCAATACCATAAAGACAGGAAACAGAAGCAACTACTAAAATATCCCTGCGTCCGGAAAGCAGTGAAGAAGTTGTGCTTAAACGCATTTTTTCCAGTTCTTCATTGATAGATAAATCTTTTTCAATAAATACTCCGGTTACGGGCATAAAGGCTTCAGGCTGGTAATAGTCGTAATAAGATACAAAATATTCTACAGCATTATTCGGGAAAAACTGTTTGAATTCGGAGTATAGCTGTGCTGCCAAAGTCTTGTTATGTGCTAAAACTAAGGTAGGTTTCTGCACTTCCTGAATGACATTGGCCATTGTAAATGTTTTACCTGAACCTGTTACACCTAATAAAGTTTGATATTTTTCACCATCAACAATACCTTGTGAAAGTTTTTGGATTGCCTGAGGCTGATCTCCTTTTGGACTATATTCTGAGGATACCTGAAAATTCATTTCGAATTATGAAAAAATTAGTTTTGTAAAGATACAAGTTTGAACGCTATTAAATGTTAAGTTGTTCTTATTCTAAAAAGTCAATCATGGCATCATTCACAATTTTACTCTGATCAATGCTCAAAAAATGTCCTGCATCTTTGATTATTCTGGTTTTGCTGTTCGGCAGAAATTCCTTTGCTTTTTCCAGACTTTCTGCTGAATTGATTACATCTTTGTCACCAATCAGTACCAAAACCGGATTGTTAATGGATTTTAGTTCATCATTAGAAAAAGGAGTCATCTTTAGCATGCTTGAATTTGATTTGGCGTATTTATTGGCTAAATAAAATTGTCTTTTGTAAGCAGGACCAATTTTTTCTGGATGAGTTGAAAAAGTCTCTAGTGTTTTTCCGAATTTTTTTTCGCTTGGAAAAAGTTTTAGCATTAATGCTGAGGATGTTTTACCCATTTTATCAATGAATTTAAAAGTTTGAGCCGGACTTAACAAAACTATTTTATCAATAGTATTTTCTTTTTGAACAGCCAGTAATGTTGCAATCCAGCCACCACGAGAAGCTCCTGCAATATCAAATTTCTTTAACTTATAATGTGCAAAAATTTCATTATACCACACAACGATTTGTTCTTTAGCGAGAGGATTGGCATTCAGATTCGATTTTCCGGGTTCCATCAGAAAATCGATGGCATATATTCGATGGTTTTTTGCCAAAGCTTTAATGTTTGGATACCACATTGTTGAACTGGCGTCCATTCCGTGTAACAATACCAAATCTTTTCCGTTTTTGGGACCTGCAATTATCACATGTGCATTTCCAAATCTGGTTTTAATATTTTCTTCGGTATAGGGAATATTCCAAAGTTTTAAAGCTTTGTCGTAGGAGTTTAGATAGCTTTGTTTTTCTTTTTTGGTGTGGAAGACATAGTCTTCAAATTTTGCTTTTTTAGATGAAGCACAGCTAAAAAGCATAACCAAAATCATAAATTTAAGTAGTACTCTTGTCATAAGATCTTGTATTTAATATAAAAGTACAATAATCAATATGGAATGTATTCCAGAATTTTGTTTCAAAATATCATAATTATAAGCTTTACGATTTTTTGACTGTAAGGTGATAAATCTGTACAAAAGCTAAGATCGCGTTTGGAATAATTACTGGTAAAAGCCATTGATTAAAATCTCTGAAATCTTTTAAAAAGATGCCGTAAATCACAAAGCATATACAGCCAAAAAGATTAATCAACCGGATAGTTCTGAGATTTTTAAGCAAAAAACCTCCGACTATAAAAACTGATGCAAGATAACCTATATATTCAGCCATAGATTTGATACTAAATAGTTTAGGTTAAATTTAGCAAAAGCAAATTGTAAAATCAAGGATTGGATTTGAAAATCAGCTATTTAAGTTGTGATTATAGTTTTTTTGGATTTCGGCTTGTGTGTCGAATTCTCAAAATATAAACTTCAGTAAGAGTTATTCGGTAAGAGATTCGATAGCTGTATATTTGAAAAGCACGATAATTTAGATCAGTAGGAATTTTCATTTCGTCTAATTCATAAATTTCCCAATTTGTACTTAAGATTGTAACTGAATTATAAATTGTATCAATTACTTTGTTTGGAATATTTTTACTTCTGGTTTCTTCAAATAAATGGAAATATATTTTTTCAAGCTGATTTTGAGCAGCTTTTGACCAAATTATTTTTTTTTCCATTGTTCTATTTTATCCTTAATATCATCATGAGAATAGAAATTACCGCTATCAATATCATCTTCAGCAACTTTTAAGTCATTATTATATTCTTCCGAATAATCTTTAGGTGAATTTTTTCGGCTGTCCAAAATAGTTTTTAATGCTGATAGAAATGCATTATCATCAATTTTATTGATTTCAGAAATCAGGATATTTTTAAGCTCAAGTGTATTCATAATGTTATAATTTACCCGAAGTTACAAAACAAAAATTGAAAATATTATTTATGATTATTAAATCTTCCATGTCTTTTGTTGGGATTCATTTAGAAAACTCCAGGCCACAATCCGGCTGTTTTTTTGTCCCTGAGCCATATCAATAGTTCTGATTTCTAAAGCATTTACTTTTTTTAAGGTTTTGTAAATGGCTGAAAGATTTTCTTTTTTAGAAACCAGGCTTGTAAACCATAAACATTGCGAACTATATTTTAAGCTTTCGTAAATCATTTGAGTTATAAAACTAATTTCTCCTCCGTTACACCATAACTCAGCATGCTGACCTCCAAAGTTTAGAACAGGTTTAGCATTTTTTTTATCTTTCGGATTTAGATTTGATATTTTCCTTAGAGTACTTTTATTCGCTTCTTCTGCAGAAGCATGAAAAGGCGGATTACACATCGTAAAAGTAAAACGGTCTTCCGGTGTGATAATGTTTTTAAAAATAAAACGGGATTCTGTTTGCTGTTGTAAACTGATTGCCTCAATCAATTTCGGATTCGCTTCTATAATTTTACTGCAGTTTTCGATTGCTTTTTTATCAATATCGGTCGCAACAAAACTCCAGTCGTAAATTGCATTTCCTAAAATGGGATAAATACAATTGGCTCCAGTTCCAATATCCAGTCCTAAAACTGAAGATCCTACAGGAATATTTCCGTTATTGGATTCACTAAGTAAATCGGCTAAATAATGAACATAATCAGTTCTTCCGGGAATGGGTGGGCAAAGATAATTTTTAGGAATATCCCAATTTTGAATCTCATAATAGGTTTGCAGCAAAGCTCTATTAAGCGTTTTTACCGCAATTGGGTTGCTGAAATCAATTGTTTCAATTGCATATTTGTTGATAGAGACAAAAGGTTTTAGTTCAGGACAATTTGAAATAAGAAGCTCAAAATCATATCGTGAACGATGTAGATTTCGAAAATGTAAATTATTTTTCTCAGAATTGTCTGCTGCTTTCATTTTGCAATTTTGAGTGCAAAGATAGTCATTCCTTTTTTAAAGAATGTTTGATGGAATCATTAGATATATTGTGACTGAAGTTTTAATATTGTGCAATAAAGAATACAAAAAAGTAGAATAACTAGCTATTAAACAAGAAAAATTTTATAAATAATTACGGTTTTCAGAGTTTGATTATTTACTTTTGGTTTACCAATCCAAATCTAAATGAAAAAAACAGCACTTTTTATAATCATAATTTTCTGTACTACATGTATTAAACAGGATGGCAATGAATATTTCGACCAAATCAAAAAAAATGATGTTGAATTAACAAAACCGGTTGAAGGCGATTGGCTTTATTCTCATAAAGAAAAAGGCCAGACTTTTGAGCAATTCATGAATTCAAAACATATTGTTCCAACCAGTGAATCCAATATTATTTATATAAGGCCTATTGGGAATTTTAATTCTTTGCAAAATAAACAAATAGAACTGTTAAGGGAATATCTGGAAATTTATTTTCAGTTAAAAACAAAAATTTTGGAAACAGTTTCTAATGATGTTATTCCTGAATCTGCGCAGAGAATTGGATACGAAAATAACCAGCAGTTTTTGGCAGGATACATTTTGGATAATGTTTTGAAAAAAGACAAGCCTTTAAAAAGGATTGCGCTTATGGGATTGACGGAAGTTGATTTGTATCCTAAACCGGAATGGAATTTCGTTTTTGGACTGGCCTCTTATCGTGATAAAGTAGGGGTAAGCTCTATTTACAGATTGCAGGACGGAAAACTGACCCAGGAAAATTTTAATTTGTGTTTGTCCAGACTTCTTAAAATAAGTTCTCATGAAATTGGTCATATGTTTGGTCTGCATCATTGCATTTTTGCAGATTGTGTAATGAATGGAACCAATAGCATGAGCGAAACAGACAAAAATTCTGCAAGATTATGTTCTGTTTGCCAGAGAAAATTGAATTCAGGTATAAAATACGACAACAAAAAAAGATTGTTGCAATTAGAGGGGTATTTTAAGAAGAATAATTTGACAGAAGAAATAGAATTGATTCAGAAAGATGTTGCTGCTATTCAATAAAATTAAATGTAAATTTGAAAAATGAAAATCTTTGCAATAACAGGGAGTACGAGGTATAATTCAAACAATTTTAAAATTCTGAAGTTTATTTCTGAAAAAATTAATCCACGTTTTGAAGTTGAAATTTTTGAAGGTCTAGATGAAATACCTCATTTTAATCCGGATATAGATACACATAATCCACCTGAAAATGTTGTTTCATTCAGAGATAAAATCATATCTGCCGACGGAATTATAATATGTACCCCCGAATATATTTTCAGTTTGCCAGGAAGTTTAAAAAACGCCTTTGAATGGTGTGTTTCGACGACAATTTTTTTAAATAAACCTGTTGGACTAATTACAGCTTCTGTTTCAGGCAAAATGGGGCATGAAGAGCTTTTATTAATCATGAAAACCCTTGATGCTAAATTTGAAAAACACAATCAGCTTTTAATATCTGGCATAAAAGGAAAAATAGATGCACAAGGAAAAATTACAAATAAAGAAACTTTAATTGCTCTTCAAAACTTTATTCAAAATTTTGAGAGCCAGTTTTCAAATGAACTCATTTAATTTATTTTTTCAAAGTAAAGATAGTTCCCATTGCTTTCATCCCGAAAGCGTATTACAGAATTATTAAATTCAAATAATACCCAGCTATAATCCAATTTATGAAGCATTAAGAAACTGTAATTGAAGTAGATTTTGAAAGCTTTGGCGCCGTTTACTACATTATAATCCCATTGTCCTGTAGTAGAAATTCCATCTTTTGTAGCGACCACAGTTTTGTCGTTTTTAAAAGCAAATTCATATCCAGTATAGGAAGAAGTTTTGTCTGAATCCTTAAAAAAATAAGCAATCTTCCAGGGACCTTTAGTTATTGTTTCTGCAAAATCAAGCGATACAATGTTATTTTCTGAGCAATTGTCAATTGCATATTTAATGGCATTTTCAAATTCCAAATTATTTGTAATCGATTTTGTCTGATTATTATAATCTTTTATTGAAACAGGATAACGCAATGAAATATACTGACTGGCGTTCAAATTCTTTATAAAATCAAAAAAAGCCTGATCGCTTGTAATCGTAACAGAACTGGCTTGCTGGTTGTAACTGTTATAAATATTAATAGATATTGGATATTGAATATTTAGTCCATTTATTTTAGACAAAAGATCAGGATAAAGATTCCAATAATCAATTAATGTATCAAAATCGGATTGATTTGGAATTAGTTTTTCGATATAATTATAGTACACCATACTTACCGGAAAACTGATTCTCACAATATCTTCATCAGTAGTATATGCGTTGATATTATCTATTACTTTTTGATAATCAGCCGTTGTATTTATGGCAATAGTCTCATTATTAACTGTAACAGTATAGGGTAATTTTATAGTACAATAACTTGAACCGTCGATTATATTATCCTGAACTGTTTTTACCATTGCTACCCTTTGCAGATAAGATGTAAGCGGAGAAGCGTTAGTAACAGTCTGGTCGTTATAATTTTGTTCGTCTATTTCATTTTGACAAGAGAAAAAGAATAAACAGGCAAATACTAATAAATATTTATGAAAGCGTAACATATTAACATTTTTACAAAGGTAATAATTTAAGAATTTGTTTTGTCTAAATCGCCTTTCAGCTATGCGAAATTGAGCTTATTTACTCCATAAGTAATCCTTTTTTTACAAGGAAAGTCTACGCCTGAAATAAAAACCAGAAGAGACTAAAAATAGTTTTTAGAAGAATGTAATTCACTCTGTCTATACCTGAATAAAAACAATTTACTTTGCTTTTACCCTACTTGAATTAAAAAGAAATACTTTTGCAAATTCCCAATTGAAAGATTTTACTACTAATGTTAAAATTAAACCAATCAAATACTTGTGACGAAATAATATTTTCGTCTTTTTTTAAGAGCCATATTAAAGCTCTTCGGAATTTTCTTTTTTACAAATATGGTAATAAAGACCAGGCTGAAGATGTGGCTCAGGAAGCGTTTTTGAAACTTTGGCAAAATTGTGCTGCTGTACCAATTGAAAAGGCAAAATCGTATATTTATACAATTGCAAATAACAGTACTTTAAATGAAATTGCACATCAAAAAGTGGTCCTGAAATATGAAAAAAACTTCAACGGTTTAGACAGCACTAATGAAAGCCCGGAATTTATTTTGGAAGAAAAACAATTTCAGGCAAAACTTTTAAAAGCTATTGAAAATTTAAATGAAAAACAGCGCGTGGCTTTTTTGATGCATCGAATAGATAAAAAAAAGTATAGTGAAATTGCCGAAGTTTTAGAAATAAGTGTAAAAGCAGTAGAAAAGCGCATCCACCTGGCTTTGTTAAACTTGCGCAAAGAAATTGATATATAAAGTAGGGCAAATACAGTTCTAATTGTTTTAATGATATAATTTCCAAATACAATGAAAGAAAATCACTTATTGGCCAAATGGCTCAACGATGATTTAACAGAAGATGAATTAGCTGAATTTCAAGCGAGTCCGGATTTCAAAAAATACCAAAAAATTAAAAACTACACCCAGTATCTGGAAGTTGGCGATTTTGATGAAGATGCAATGCTGTCAAATATTCTTCAGCAGGAAAAAACAACTCCAAAAGTGATTCCATTATATAAAACATTGATGTTCCGTGCTGCGGCTATTTTTGTTCTGGCTCTTGGAGTTGCCTTTTCGGTAAAGAATTTTGTCCCGGAGACTGAAACTGCCAGTTTTGGAGAGACAAACACATTTTTGTTACCCGATAACTCTGAAGTAGTACTGAATTCTGGTTCTGAAATAAACTATAAAAAATGGAACTGGGACAATAAACGACGACTTGAACTAGAAGGAGAAGCTTATTTCAAAGTATCTAAAGGCCGGCGTTTTGAGGTTCAGACCAATCTGGGAAAAGTAGCCGTTTTAGGGACTCAGTTTAATGTAAAAGCCAGAAAAAACAGATTTGATGTAACGTGTTACGAAGGTCGTGTAAAAGTAAATTATGCTAATATCCAACTCATTTTAATTCATGGACAAAGCGTAACTTTTGAAAATGGAAAACAATACAAAACCTCCATCAATTCCTCTAAGCCTGAATGGATGGATAATCAAATTTTATTTAATAAAGAGAATATCAAAACTTTACTGGACGAAGTTCAAAGGCAATACAATATCACAATCGTATTAAATGCAAAAGATACAACTTCCCTGTTTACCGGAAAATTGCCAGATAACGATCTTGATACGGCATTACAAATTATAAGTACAACCTACCATTTGCAGGCTAGAAAAGTATCTGGAAACAAAATAATTTTTGACGAAAAATAGATGTTGGGCCCCAAACGATTTCATTTTTCGTTTTTCTTATTTTTTCTTGTCCTGAACCTTTTCGCTCAGGGCAAAGGGAAAACTACATCTTTAAAAAAGATAATAATTGATATTGAAAACCAGCATCAGGTAAACTTTAATTATACTGAGGATAATGTCTTTGGTTTACAATTAACACCTCCTAAAAAGTCCCTTACATTAGAACAAAAACTACAATATCTCACACAAAGAACGAGCTTATCTTTTGAAAATTTAGACAATAAGTATATTAACGTTTATAGAAATCATAATAAAACTGAGATAATTTGCGGGTATGTTTTTTCTAATATTGATAAAAACCCCATTGAAGGTGCTAATATTCATTTTAATACTAGTACACACACCGCAACAGCTTCAAATGGATATTTTGAATTTGAGAAAGGATCTAAGAATGTTTTTTCTATTAGTCACGTAGGATTTACACCCAAAAAGATTTCAATAGCAAATATCAATTCTAAAGAATGCCTCAACATCATTTTAGAATCAGAAGTCACAGAACTCGAAGAAATTAAGACCAATCCTATTCTTGCCTCTGGAATTTCTAAAAACAGTAATGGTTCTTTTGAAATTAAACCTAAAAAGTTTGGTATCCTGCCTGGACTTATCGAACCTGATGCCCTGCAGACGATGCAGCAAATTCCTGGTGTAAACAGTCTGGATGAAAGTGTTTCAAGTATAAATGTTCGGGGAGGGACACATGACCAGAATTTATTTTTATGGAATGGAATACGAATGTTTCAAACAGGACATTTTTTTGGTTTAATATCAGTCTTTAATCCCAATCTGGCACATACTATTTCTATACATAAAAACGGAAGTTCTCCTTTCTATGGCGAAAGTGTTTCTAGTGTCGTGGCTATTTCATCTACACCTGAGACAGCAGAAGAAAACTCTTTTAGCGCAGGAATCAACATGATTAATGCTGATATTTATGCAAAATACAATCTTTCGAAAAAAAGTTATGTTGAAGTTTCAGGACGAAAATCGATTACTGATTTTGTAGAAACCCCAACTTATAAAGAATATTTTAATAAAGTATTCCAAAACACTACTATTACTGATTTTGCCCGAAATCAAAACATCAACTATAAAAGTGATAAAGAATTCGATTTCTACGATGCTACTCTTAAATACTTTCAAAAAATAGGGTTAAAAGATGAAGTAATATTAGATCTCATCACAATACAGGACAACTTAAAGGTTTTTCAGAGTGCAGCATCATACAACATAGTTAAATCTGAAAACAATATTTTACGACAGCAAAATTTTGGTGGAAACCTATCCTGGAAAAGAAACTGGAATAACTTCAATACGACTAAAATTAATATATATAACTCTTCGTATGAGCTTCTTGCTAATCAAAAAACGACTAATGAAGAGCAAATCGTAATTCAGGAAAATACTGTTGCAAATAATGGAATCAATTTAGAAAATAACCATACCCTAAGTTCAAAATTCAGTTTTAATAATGGATACCAGTTTAATGAAATTGGTGCTGTTAATTTAGAACATGTAAGCAATCCTGATTTTTACCGTAAAACTAAAGAAGTTTTAAGAACTCATGCGCTAATTTTGGAAGGAAAATATAATGACACCGTTTCCAGAGTAATTCTTAATGCCGGACTAAGACTAAATTATATTGAAAAATTCAAAAAATACATTCCGGAACCCCGAATTCAATTTAATTATGGCTTCATCAAAAATTTAAATATCGAATTACTAGGCGAAATTAAAAGTCAAAACTCCCAGCAAATTATCGACTTGCAAAAAGATTATTTTGGTATCGAAAAAAGACGATGGATTATTGCAAACAATTCGTCAATTCCAATTCAGAAAAGCAAACAGCTATCATTAAGTTTATTTTATAAAAAAAATGACTGGCTGCTTGATATTGAAAATTTTTATAAAAAAGTAAGCGGAATTACAAGTGCAAGCCAGGGTTTTCAGAATCAGCTTGAATTTGTACGTATAACGGGCAATTATGAAATCGTGGGAACAGAATTTCTGATTCAAAAAAAGATGAATCATTTTCTAACCTGGCTTAGTTACACGTACAACAATAATAATTATCATTTTGAGAATTATGAATACCCGAGTTTTCCTAACAACTTCGAATTAACCCATACTGTATCATGGGCCGGAATTTATGAAAGAAACAATTTCAAAATTGCTTTGGGAACAAAATGGTCTTCCGGCAGGCCTAAAACGTCTCCGGACCTTAGTAAAATTGACCTTTCAAATCCTGTTTTGGTTTACAATAAACCCAACAATACAAATTTGAGGATTTTTTCACAAGTCAACCTTTCCTCCACTTATAAGTGGGAAACAACTAGCGGTGTTGTTTACAAATTAGGAATATCTATCTTAAATATTCTAAACAGGAAAAATGAAATTAGTGAATATTACAGAATGAGTCCGCTCTCAAATTCTATTGAAGAAGTTGAAACATTCTCCCTACAAAGAA
This sequence comes from Flavobacterium flavigenum, assembly GCF_027111255.2. Taxonomy (NCBI): domain Bacteria; kingdom Pseudomonadati; phylum Bacteroidota; class Flavobacteriia; order Flavobacteriales; family Flavobacteriaceae; genus Flavobacterium; species Flavobacterium flavigenum. The sequence goes on from NZ_CP114285.2 coordinate 4,422,393, forward strand.
CTCCAAATCTGAGCTTTAGGGTTTCTTTTTAATTCAGACTATCCCTTATAATAAAACATTTCAATTTTTTTTTCATCTTTTTTTTTACAAAAAATAACTATTCTTTGGTAGGGTAATCTTTATCAAGTCTGTTTTACTATTAAATCTATTAAAACGAAAAAAAAATGAAGAAAAAAATAATCCTTGCCACTTTAGCAATAATTGCATTAGGAGCATTTGGTTATTACTATGTCTGGTATGGAGGTGCCAGAAATGTTTCGGCCGAAGACGCTGCTTTTAGTGTTTCATCAAAAAACATCATTGATGAATTTGATTCTGATATTGAAAAATCAAACACAAAATACCTCGAAAAAGCAATAGCTGTAAAAGGAATTGTCAGCAAAATAAGCCCAAAACAAATTATTATAGACCATACCATTGTTTGTGATTTAAAAGAATCTGACTCCTCAATTAAACAAGGTCAGCCTTTGACGCTAAAAGGAAGAGTTGTAGGATATGATGACTTAATGGGCGAATTAAAATTAGACCAGTGTTCAGTAGTAAATAACGATTAATACAATTAAAATGAGGAATTTTTTAAGCTTTGTGCTTGTGTTTTTTTTAACGGCAAATCTATTTGCCCAGGACGATTTGCTAAATCAGTTAGACACCATTAAATCAGATGAAAAACAAATAGAAATTGCCGCTTTCAAAGGTTTACAGATAGGTAACATGCAATCTACAAAACTACCCGCAAAAGGAGAATGGTATATGCTTGTTTCACACCGTTTTGGTGATTTATCTGAAGGATTTAATAATTTCTTTGGTTTAGATAATGCCCTTACAAAATTTGGCGGAATCTATGGTGTAACAAACTGGCTAAGCTTTGGTGCTACACGCCATACCTACAATAAAATCTATGAAGTTACAGCCAAATATAAAATGGCGAATCAGGAAGTAAACGGATTTCCTGTTACAATTGTGGGATATAATACGATGGATATCAATAGCGCACTGGAAAAAGAACTATATCCAAACATTCAATTTTCGGATCGTTTGGCTTTTACAACTCAATTGCTGGTTTCCAGAAAAGTAAACGAAAAGCTTTCTGTCGAATTGGGACTTATTAATGTTTACAAAAATTTATACGACGATTCAATTGAACAGCAAAATGTATTTTCTGCAGCAGGAGGATTACGATATAAAATTGCCAAAAGAATGAGCGTTAATCTTGAATACGCCGCGCGTGTCATTACCGAAGAAAAAGCTATAGATCCCTATCATAATCCGCTTACAGTTGGTTTAGATATAGAAACCGGGGGACACATTTTTCAACTCGTATTCTCAAACAGCCAGCCTATGAATGATGTTGCAGTATTCTCAACTGCTTCAGGAGACTGGAATAAAGGAAAGATTTATTTTGGATTCAACATGTACAGATCCTTTTAAAAAAACAACTATTTAAGTTAAAATATCATCTCAATATGAAAAAGAATATATTAATAATACTATTTTCCTGTGCTGCATTTTTAGTTTCGTGTACACCGAGAACTTACGAAGAAATTTCAGAAACAGAGACAAATACTTCACCTACTTATACAGCAAACGTTGGGCCAGTCATACAAGCAAATTGTGTGAGCTGTCACTCAGCAGGAGGCCGATTCCCAACTTTACAGACTTACGAGCAGGTAAAAGATGCCACTCAAAACGGCGACCTAATTTGCAGAATTGACCAAACTCAGTCCTGCGGAAACGTAATGCCGAGATCGGGAGCCATGCCAAGGCAAACTATTGATATGATTATACTTTGGCAAAAAGAAGGTTATAAAAATTAAAATACATTTAAAATGAAAGAAATAATAATATCTGCATTGTTTTTATTAGCGGGAAACGTAATTTTTTCGCAAAAGATGATCACCAGAACCGGTGAAGTAAAATTTGAAGCTTCAATGCCTGCTTTTGAGGAGATAGCAGCGACTAATAAAACAACCTCCTGTATTCTGGAAAAAAGTACAGGTGACTTTGTAGCCCTGACTCTGATAAAATCATTCAAATTCAAAGCACCTTTAATGGAAGAACATTTTAATGAAAATTATATGGAATCTTCCCAATATCCAAAAGCGACTTTTAAAGGAAAGATTTTAAATTTTGATGCTAAAAAATTATCTGCTTCAAAAACAGCTTACGATTTAGAAGGTGATTTAACCATTCATGGTGTTACCAAAAAAATAAAAACCAAAATCAATCTTACCTTAAACGGGACCAAAATTCTGGCATCTAGTGCAATTTCAGTTAAACCACAGGATTACAAAATTGAAATTCCAAGTTTGGTAAAAGGAAAAATTGCCGAAAATGTAAAAGTAGCTATGAATTTTGTCCTGGAGCCGAATTAATTAACAACTATTTTTTATGAAAAAACTATTAGTCGCCATTGCGTTTTTATGCTATTTTATCTCTACTGCACAAGAAAAAAACGTTTTTGATATTGCAAGAAGCGGAACTTTAGCAGAGATTCAAAATCTCTACAAATCAAATCCCGATTTAATCAATTCTCTTAACGAAAGCAAAACAAGTCCACTGATTTTGGCCTGTTACAGAGGAAACATTCAAGTTGCACAATTTCTAATAGAAAATGTAAAAGATATCAACTACAACTCTGATATGGGAACGGCATTAATGGCTGCTACTTATAAAAATTACCCAGAATTAGTAAAAAAATTATTAGAGAAAAAGGCAAATCCAAATGCAACAGATGCAAACGGAATAACAGCATTGTCACTGGCTGTTCAATTTAAGAATACTGAATTAGTAAAATTACTTTTAGATTATAAAGCAGATAAAACAATTAAAGATAATCAAGGAAAAACAGCATTTGAATATGCTGTTTTTTCTCAAAATGAACCAATCATTAACCTTTTAAAATAAGTAAATCATGAAAAAAATTACTCTTTTAACTTTTTTATCAATTGGTATAAGCTGTTTTGCCCAGCAAAAATCGACAGGAGATGTTACTTTGTCAAATAATATGACAGCCAATTTAACATTAAATAACAACACATCAAAAGCCACTATTAAACTTACCGGACCTTCGGATAGATGGTTTGCTTTGCAGTTTGGAAATTTTGCAAATGGTGGTGGCATGGTCTCAGGACAAGATTTAATATACTCTAACGGGAGTACTCTGGTTGATGCAAGACAAAACGGAGTTGGCGTTACTCCAAGTACAGATGCTACACAAAACTGGACTGTAACTTCTAATACCGTAGTCTCCGGAATTAGAACTATAATCGCAGAACGAAATTTTTCAACCGGTGATGCAAATGATTATACCTTTAATTATACAAACACTACTATAGATTTTGCATGGGCCAAAAATAGCTCTGCCGGACAATCACTAAACAATCATGGAGGAAACCGCGGATATGCTATAGATACACCTCTATCGACTACTTTAGGTGTAGAAGATTTTGGGTTAAAAGCATCTTCAATTTCTCCAAATCCATCAAACGGGAATTTTACCATTGAAACGAAAACAGGTTTAGATATAATAAATGTATATTCTTTAGTAGGGACACTTGTTGAGAGTATTGAAGTAAAAAACAAAGCTAATACTATTGATGTTTCATTGAAAAGTTTGCAATCTGGAATTTACCTAATAGAATTGCAAAACGATCAGGAAAAAACGTGGAAAAAAATAATTATCAAATAGTTGCGAAGCTGTCCATTAAAGCAAAATTAAAGATTGTTTAGTAAACGCCAATTTATTTTCCTAAATGAGTAAATATGGTTGGCGTTTTTTTTTCATATAATTGATTTTGGAGAAATGCAATTAAGATAATTGAAGTTTAATCTCTCAAAATGCACTACTTTTGTCCTGCAATCAATTTTGAAAAAAAACAATATGGAAAATTCTGTTGCAAGTAAAGAGTTTCTTTTTGGAGAGGAAATTCAATGGGAAGTGGTTGGAGAAGGTGTAAAACGTAAAATTTTAGCTTTTGATAATCGCGTTATGCTGGTAAATGTACATTTCGAAGCTGGTGCTATTGGTGCTTTGCATGAACATTACCATACGCAGGTTACTTATGTAGCAAAAGGCAGGTTTGCTGTTACCATTAACGGGATTACAAAAACGCTGAAAGAAGGAGATAGCTTTTACATTCCGCCTCATGCAATTCATGGTGTTTTGTGTTTAGAAGAAGGAATGCTGACAGATGTTTTTAGTCCAATGCGTGAAGACTTCATGAAATAATAAATCAATACGATTTCTAAAACACCAATCTGATTAGTCTGAACATTCGAAAAATTATACATTTTTTAAAGTTTAGATAAAAATTAGATTGGTATTTTTGCTAAATGAATTTATCCAAAACGAATGTCTTGTTTATGGCAGCCTGCACTGGACTCATAGTTGCAAATCTGTATTACTGCCAGCCTTTAATTGTTTTAATAGCCAATGAATTTAAAATTCCTGAAGCCAATGCAGGTACAATAACCTACCTAACGCAGGCAGGATATGCTATAGGCTTGTTTTTTATGGTTCCGTTGGGAGATAAAATAGAACGAAAAAAACAAATCTTAATCACCACTTTTGCTTCTGTAATTGCATTGTTAATTGCAGCTACGGCAAAAAGTTTCCTTATATTACAAATTGCTTCACTGCTTATCGGGATCACTTCAATAGTACCCCAGCTTATTTTGCCTTTGGCAGCTTCTTTAAGCGCGCCTGAAGAAAGAGGAAAAGTCGTCGGAACTATTATGAGCGGACTTTTAGTCGGGATTTTGCTTTCGCGAACATTAAGCGGGTTCATCGGTCAGGTTTTAGGCTGGAGATCGATGTTTTTTATTGCTGCCGGAATTTGCCTTTTGATATTTTTTGTGATTCAGAATAAGTTTCCTGTCAATAAACCCCAGTTTCAGGGATCTTACGGTCAATTAATTCAGTCTCTTTTTACACTTATAAAAACTCAGCCTGTATTGCGTGAAGCAACGTTAATCAATGTTTTTAGTTTTGCGCAGTTTGGTGCTTTCTGGACTACGATGGTTTTATTGCTTTCGGGGGAACCGTTTCATTTTAATAGCGCAACAATTGGTTTATTCGGAATTGTTGGGGCTTCCGGAGCTTTGGCTGCTCCATTAGTCGGAAAAATGGGTGACAAAGGAGGTTCAAGAGTAGCAGTCGGTTATGGATGTTTGCTGATACTAATCAGTTTTTTGATTTTTTATTTCTCTATTGAAAGCGTTATCGGAATTGCAATTGGAATTGTGTTTATTGACATCGGAATCCAGGGTGTTCATATTTCAAATCAAACCCGGGTTTATTCGTTGCTCCCTGAAGCCAGAAACAGATTAAATACGGTTTTTATGTCCTTTAGCTTTTTAGGAACAGCTGCGGGATCAGCTTATGGATTGTTATTATGGAAACTAGGCGGATGGCACGTTGTAACTATCGGATGTGTTGGGTTATCAATATTGGCATTGACAGTTTACGGACTCACTTATAAATCAAAATCTAAAAAATAGAAAGACAAATTGATATAAAATTAATTTGTAAATTTGCGTTCAATTAAAAAATAACAACAATGGAAAACGGAATATACGCTAAATTCAACACTAGTAAAGGTTCGATTTTAGTTAAATTAGCACACGAATTAGCACCAGGAACTGTAGGGAATTTTGTCGCTCTTGCAGAAGGAAATATGGAAAATAAAGTGAAACCTCAGGGACAAAAATTCTATGATGGTTTAACTTTTCACAGAGTTATACCTGATTTTATGATTCAGGGTGGTTGTCCTAAAGGTACAGGAACTGGTGATCCGGGGTATAAATTTGATGATGAATTTCACCCAAGTTTAAAACACGATCGTCCGGGCGTTTTGGCAATGGCAAATTCAGGACCTGCAAGTAATGGTTCTCAGTTTTACATTACGCACGTTCCGACTTCATGGTTAGACAACAAACATACTGTTTTTGGACACGTTATCGAAGGTCAGGATGTGGTAGATGCTGTTGCTCAGGGTGATGCTCTTGAAACATTAGAAATTATCAGAGTTGGTGAAGAAGCTCAAAAATGGAATGCTATTGAAGCTTTTGTTGGTTTAAAAGGAGCACGTCTAAAACGTGAGGCAGCTTTAAAAGCAGAATCTGAAGCAAAAATGGAACAATTAGCTGCAGGTTTTGATAAAACAGAAAGTGGTTTACGTTATAAAATGATTCAAAAAGGTGAAGGTAAAAAAGCAGAGGCTGGGAAAACAGTTTCTGTACACTACGAGGGATCTTTGGAAAACGGAAAAGTTTTTGATTCTTCATACCCAAGAAAAAAACCAATCGAATTCAAACTAGGAGTTGGGCAGGTTATCGAAGGATGGGACGAAGGTATTGCTTTATTACAGGTTGGAGACAAAGCACGTTTTGTAATTCCATCTGATTTGGCTTATGGCCCAGGTGGTGCAGGCGGTGTTATTCCTCCGCATGCAACTCTTATTTTTGACGTAGAATTAATGGATGTAAAATAAGAAACATTCTATTATCTTAATAATGTCCCATTCGGTTTTCCGGATGGGATTTTTTTATTTCTTTTATAAGGAATTATATCATTCAAAACCATAGTAATTAGTGAGTAGTAGATAGTTATAAAAAAACACCTTCATAAATGAGGTGTTTGCAAATTAAGAATGGGACACAATGGTATTGTTTACTTCAATTATTTTTAATGTTTTTATTCCGGAAGGTAATTCCCAATCTACCTGGTCGTTTTCTTTAAATCCAATGATAGCAACGCTTAAAGGGGCTAAAATTGATATTTTTCTTTCTTGTACATTTGCTAAAGAAGGTAAAACAATTTGAATTTTCATTTGCTTATTTGATTTAACATCTTCAATCGTTACATGCGAATTGATTCGGATAATCGAATTGTCAAGAATGCTTTCTTCACTGATGATGGCACGGTCTAATTCTTGTGAAAGCAGCCCGGCTTCTTTTGCATTTGAATCATTTTTACTTTTTAATATCAACTCTCGTAAGAACTGATACTCTTTTTTACAGAAAATGGGTGTTGGTTTCATAGTATTTAATATTAAATATTGATAAAATAATTGATTATGTTAAATCCCAGTTTGCAATAATGTGCTAACTGAAACTTAATATATTGTTTGATTGGATTTCTCTTTATTTGAAAGATGTAAATCTCTCAATAGAAAAATAATTTGGTAAAAATCCTCCGTCTGAAAGAAGAAAAAATGAAATAGACGGAGGCCTAATTAATAAAGGCCTTGCGGTGTGAAATAATTATAGCCGCAATTGGTTTTCTCTCAAAAGAAAACAATAATACGGATGTTATAAGTAACATAATATTCACAATCACAAAATTTGATGGAATGTAAAGATAAGGAAAACAGATTAGATAATAGCTATTTCCATTTGATGTTACAGCCTATGCTTGGTTTTTGGATTTGGTTTAAGCTCCTGTTGTAAATCAAAGCATCAATCGCGCTCCTTAAATCGTTTCCGCTTAACGGAATTCCGTTTCCGGGTCTTGAATCATCTAACTGGCCTCTGTAAAACAATCGGTTCTGATTGTCAAATAAATAAAAATCTGGCGTACAGGCAGCATCATAAGCTTTTGCCACTTCCTGAGTTTCATCAAATAAATAGGGAAAGTCTATTTTGTTTTCAAAAGCAAACTGAGTCATCATTTCAGGTGAATCCTGTGGGTATTTCTCAATATCATTACTTGAAATAGCAATGATGCCAATCCCCTGAACACGATAATCATTAGCAATCATGGCAACTTCATTAATTACGTGAAGAACGAAAGGGCAATGATTGCACATAAAAATGACAAGTGTACCTTTTGATCCTTTTAAATCTTCAAAAGAATATTTATTATTTGAATTGGTATCTTTGAGATTGAAGTTAGGAGCAATAGTTCCGAGTGGAATCATATTTGAAGGAGTTCGTGCCATTTTCTAAAGAATTAGTTCTTCAAAAATAACTTTAAATTCTTAAAAGAAACTGTACAACTGTAAAAAAATATCCAAAGAATTTTTTAATAAAGTTCTTTGGATATCAGTTAAAATTTATGCATTTAAGAAGTTGAGCAAGTCTTCGTTTAGCCGGTCTTTTTCAGTGTAAAATAATCCGTGTGGTGCTCCTTCATAAACAATAAAAGTGCTGTTAGTTACTGCTTCAGCAGTTTTTTGTGAACTCACTTCAATAGGAACATTTTTATCATCATCTCCATGAATGATTAAAGTAGGTACTTTTATAATGTGTAATTCATCTCTGAAGTCTGTATTTGATAAAGATTCTGCGCATTTTAGCGTTGCCCTTGGAGAAGCTGCCGAACATAGATTTCTATAATATTCCAGTAAAGGCGTACTCAAAGGTTTATTGATAATATTAACACCAAAAAAAGTTTTTCCAAAATTCTCCAGAAATCCTATTCTGTCTTCTCTAATTGCGGCTGCGGTTGCTTCCCCTTTTTCTTTAGGACGTCCTTCAGGATTGTCGTCTGTCTTTAACAAGAAGGGAATAATGGATGAAATTAAAGCTGCTTTTGTAACGCCTTTGCCACCATGGCGGCTAAAATAACGTAATACTTCACCTCCTCCCATAGAAAAGCCAACCAGTGTAACATTTTCTAATTGAAGCTGATTGATAATTTCACTTAAATCATCTGCCAGAGTATCGTAATCATAGCCATCCCAAGGTTGTGATGATTTACCAAAACCACGGCGATCATATGCGATTACCCTATAATTATTCTGAACCAAAAATTCAATTTGATATTCCCACATTTCGTTAGAAAGAGGCCATCCATGAATCAGGATTACCGGTTTTCCTTTTCCGTAATCTCTCACATAAAGTTTTACATTTTGAGCCGTTTCAATGTATTTATCTGTGTTTTGGAGCTGGATATCAAAATCTGAATCTCTAAGAGATGTATTGCTGTAAGTAAGACTATTTTCCATTTCTATATCTTTTTAATTGGCTTAATAATATGTTTTGTAAAATTAAAAACACAGGTAAAAAAAGGGTTATAAAATTAGTATCATTTAATTACAAAATTAATAGGTTTGTAAATAAACACTAAGAAAATGGATTTAACCTGGGACGAATTTGAAAGAACCGACATGCGTGTTGGGACCATAATTGATATAAATGACTTTCCTGAAGCAAGAAAACCGGCTTATCAGCTTACGATTGATTTTGGAACTGAAATCGGTGTCAGGAAATCATCGGCACAAATTACAAAACGGTATCAAAAAGAAGATTTACTCCATCGTCAAATTGTAGCAGTTGTAAACTTTCCTAAAAAGCAAATTGGGAAATTTATGAGTGAATGTCTGGTACTGGGAGCTGTAGGCGAGGAGGGAGACGTAATTTTACTGGCTCCCGATTTTAAAATAGAAAATGGATTGAGGATTGGATAGTAGTCAATGTCATTAAGTTAAGAAATTTTCAATCGTCACTTCGAGTGATTTTAATAATAATGCGATAGCTTTATGATTAAAATTGTATCGAGAAGCTTTTTTAATACGAAGGTCCTCGATACATTTTGTTTTAAAAAATCTATCGAATTTTTTAAACAAAGCACTCGAACTGACGGTAGTGTCCTCAAAAGTATTGTGATATTAGTTTTAGTTAAATATATAAACGGATACTGAAAGACTCTTTAAAATCACTTTATTTTCTCTATTAACTGTTGCAAAATTAATTGCCCTTCTTCCCAATATTTTAAATCAGAATCAGAGTTGATGTGTCCTTGCTGACCCACATTTACAAAATCACTTCCCCACATTTTGGCAAAATATTCTTTTCTTTCGAAAGAAGCATAAGGATCATTTTCACTCGCAATAACAATTGAAGGGAATGGCAATTGATAAAGTGGCATTGGTGAAAAATTTCGAATAACATCCGGTGTATGTTCCGGAGAATCCACATCTGCGGGAGCTACTAATAAAGCGCCGATGATATTTTTATTAGAATTGGTTTCTGCCCAATGTAAAACCAAAGAAACAGCGAGACTATGTGCAACTAAAATCGTTGGATTTTCCAGTTTTGAAACTTCTTCGTTTAAACGTGTGATCCAATCTTCCCGAACCGGTTCATCCCAGTTGTCCTGATTCAGGCGTATTGAATTTTTAAATTTTTTATGCCAAAAGGTTTGCCAGTGTTTGTCGCCTGAATTTCCAAGTCCGGGTAAAATTAATAGTTGTGTCTCCATTGCCGTGGATTTTTTTAATAATTATTTTTTAGGTTGTTTTTCTTTTAAAATTCGGTTTACTTCGTTTACCAATAATGGAAAACCAGGTTCAGTCATACCGTGTCCATATCCGTCCAATTCAAAAAGTTTGATTTGTTTATGTCCAACAAGTTTCATCATACGCTCCATATAAGCGTTTTCTTCATATCGGCCTAACATTTCCAGTTCACGGTCTCCTGTAATTAATAAAACAGGCGGAGCATCTGCCCGAACATGAAATAAAGGGGCAAAAGCATCAATTGTGGGTTGTTTTTCGGGAATTCCGTTTTCTCTTCTAATTTCAAAATGGGTAATGCATTGGCTGCTAAACGGAATTAATCCAGCTATTTTATTGGCATCAATATTTTCTTTTTGAAGCCATTTTTTATCCAGGCCAGTCATCAATGCCAGGTAAGCGCCGGCAGAATGCCCTGAAACAAAAATTGAGGAAGTATCACCTCCGTAGGCTGCCATGTTATTAAAAGCCCAGGCTATAGCTGCAGCTGCATCTTCAATACATTTTGCTGCTTTTACTTTTGGAGATAATCTGTAATTAACCCCAATAATAGCAAAGCCTTTGTTTTTTAATGCTTCAGGGATTTCTTTGCTGCCACCGGTTAATCCGCCTCCGTGAAACCAGACTATCGTAGCAAATCCCTTGGTATTTTTTGGATAATAGATGTCTAAAACACATCTTTCATTAATATAAGAATCAGATTTATTGATGGCTGCATTATAATACTGAATGTTTTCTTTTACCTCATATTCTGATTTTTGGGCAAAAGACGAAAGTCCAATAATAAACAAACTAAGTAAAAACGCTATTTTTTTCATATATAATTATTTTATTCAATTTTAAAATCACCTTCCAGACCATTTTCAGCATTCGAAGCAATCCATACTTTAAAATCACCCGGCTCTGTTTTTAGTTCCATTTTATCATTATAAAAAGCAAAGTCTGAAACAGGAATTGAAAAGTTTATCGTTTTAGATTCCTGCGGTTTTAATTCGATTTGTATAAAATCTTTAAGCTCCCTGACAGGTCTGACAATACTTCCTGTAATATCACGAACGTATAATTGAACAGTTTCTGTCCCTGTACGGTTTCCTGTATTGGTAACAACAGCTGAAACGTTTAACTTTTCACTGTTATTATTATTTCTAAGGACAGCTTTTTCAATTTTTAAATTCTCGTAGGAGAAAGAGGTATAACTCAATCCAAATCCAAAAGGAAACTGAGGTTCATAACCTGCATCAAGATAATGCGAATTGTTTCCTAAAGAACTTTGCCAGGCTTCGACCGGAATATCCTGAATAGCTACAAAAGTTTTTGGATCTGCAGGTCTTCCTGTGTTAGGATGATTGTAATAAATCGGAATCTGACCAACTTCTTTTGGCCAGGTTACAGGTAGTTTTCCAGATGGATTTACCTCCCCCAATACTATATCAGAAATTGCCGGGCCAGCCATCGTTCCCGGATGCCAGGCCATAATTACTGCATTTACTTTTGGCAAAACAGCTCCTAAAGTTATTGGTCTTCCTGCCATTAGGATTAAGACTATTGGTTTTCCTGTTTTTTGTAATTCGGCTATCAGTTTTTCTTGTAATCCCGGCAGATTAATATTTGCTCTTGAATGTGCTTCTCCAGAAAGAATGGCTTCTTCTCCGGCAAAAAACAAAATAACATCTGATTTTTTAGCAGCTGTTATTGCAGCTGTAAATCCCTCTTCAGATAAGGAACGGCTATGTGAAAGTCCGGAAGCATAAAATACATTATTTTCTCCAAAACTATTTTGTAAAGCTTTAAGAGGCGTTTGAGAATCTTCTTTGTTGCCATCAAAAACCCATGTTCCTAATTGTTCTCTTGGAGCATCTGCTAATGGTCCAATTACAGCAATTTTTTGATTCGGTTTTAAAGGCAAAATCTGATTTTCGTTTTTTAATAAAACGCAGCTTTTAATGGCAGCTGTTCTCGCAGTTTGTAAAGCATCTGCATTTAATAAGGAGAATTTTTCACGGTCTTTAAAATACGGATTGTCAAAAACACCGGCCCTGAATTTTATTCTAAGGATATTGCGTACCATTTCATCTAATTGTTTTTCAGAAATTTTCTTTTCAGCAATCAGTATTTTTAAATGATTTGCATAAGATAAACTGGTCATTTCCATATCTAATCCGGCAGATGCTGATTTAAGAGCAGCGTCTTTTTCATCAGCGGCGTAACCATGTGGGATCATTTCAGTAACCGAATTCCAGTCACTCACCACAAAACCATCGTATTTCCATTCTTCACGTAAAATTTTCTTTAGTAAAAATCCATTTCCTGAAGCCGGAATTCCGTTGGTGTCATTAAATGAAGTCATAAAAGTTGCTGCGCCGGATTTTGCTGCTGCTTCAAAAGGTTTTAAATACACATTTCGAAGTAAGGATTCAGCCATGCTGACCGTGTTGTAGTCTCTTCCTCCTTCTGCGGCACCATAGGCTGCAAAATGTTTGGCACAGGCTAAAATTTGCCCGGGAACAGAAGGGTCATTTCCCTGAAACCCTTTGATGTAAGCAGTTCCTAATCGGGATGCCAATAAAGGATCTTCGCCCGGGGACTCTGCAATTCTTCCCCAACGGGCATCCCTGGCAATATCAACCATTGGGGCATAGATCCAGTTGATGCATCTTGAATAGGATTCATTAGCTGCGATTTTTGATGTTTTTTCAACCAATTCCATATTCCAGGATGCAGCTAATCCTAAAGGAATCGGGAAAATAGTTTTGTATCCGTGAATAACATCCCTGCCAAACAATAGCGGAATGTGTGTTGGACTTTCTTCTACTGCAATTTTTTGTATTTGAAGAACGAGATCAGGATCTGTAAGGTTTAAAATGGCTCCAACCAATCCCATTCGGACTTCTTTTTTAAGTTCCTCAGACAATCCTTTGCTTCTGCTGGAAGTTCCTTTCAGACATGCCTGACCGATTTTTTGTTCCAAAGTCATGCTTTTTATGACCTTGTCTATATTTTTTTCAACATTTAAATCTGGTTTTTGGCTGTAAGATATTGAACTTATTAATAGAGTAAATAATAAACAATAAAGTAATCTTGTGGTTAATGTTTTCAAAGCTAGTAGTTTTAAAAACTTAAATATATAAAAAAAGTCCAAAATGCTGAACATATTGGACTCGTACTTTTCGAAAAGTTATATGGAATTAAATATCGTCAAAGTCGATATCTGTAAAGCTTGATCTTTGCCCTTCCGCTTTATCAGAACTATATTCTTTTTTAAAATCTTTTTGATGTCTTTCAGATATTACTTCTTCTCCTTTGTGGTTCAGGACATAAGAAGTCATTTCGTCTAAAATTTCAGCAAATGAGCTAAAGTCTTCTTTGTACAGATAAATTTTGTGTTTTTTAAAATGAAAAGAACCATCCTCTTCAGTAAATTTTTTGCTTTCAGTAATCGTGATATAATAATCGTCAGCTTTAGTAGCTCTCACATCAAAGAAATAAGTTCTTCTTCCTGCTCGTAATACTTTAGAAAAAATCTCTTCTTTTTCTAACATGTCGTTTTCTCTCATAATACGTTCTATCATTTTGGAATTAATAGTACTCAAAAATCATAAAAAATTATCTATTACGCAACATTTAAAGTAATTCTTTTTCCGAAAGTTGTTTTAAATATAACGCTGAATAATAGCCTTCCTGATTTATTAATTGATTATGAGAACCTTGTTGAATGATTTGCCCATCTTCTAAGATAATAATTTTGTCAGCATTTTTTGCAGACGATACACGATGGCTAACAATTATGGTTGTTTTGTTTTTGCAGATTTCAAATAAATTGTTCAGAATTGTTTCTTCTGTTTCCGTGTCAACTGCTGAAAGACAGTCGTCAAAAAGCAAAATGGCAGGGTGTTTAATAATTGCGCGGGCAATAGAAACACGCTGTTTTTGTCCACCGGAAAGCGTGATACCTCTTTCTCCTAAAATAGTGTCGTATTGTTTATTGAAAGCAATGATGTTATCGTGGACTACTGCATTTTTTGCAGCCTCAATTACTTGTTCATCGGTTGCATTCTGGTTGCCAAATTTGATATTATTTTTAATAGTATCCGAAAATAGAAAGGCATCCTGAGGCACAATTCCGATGTTATTTCTTAAGTCATTCAGATTCAAAGTACTGATTTCATTGCCATCAATTGTGATTTTTCCTTCGGTAACATCATACAGACGTGAAATTAAAGATAATATAGTTGATTTTCCGGAACCAGTTTTTCCTAAAATAGCCAGTGTTTCTCCATTTTTGACTGAGAAAGTCACATTTTTTAAAGCCTCAATATTGGTGTCCTCATAAGTAAAACTAACATTTTCAAAAGCAATTGAACCTTGGATATCTGATGAATCAGGATTGTTGTTTTTGATTTCAGGCTCAATTTTCAAAAATTCATTTAAACGTTTTTGAGAAGCTTCTGCCTCCTGAACCATTGATGAAACCCATCCCAATGAAGCCACTGGCCAGGTAAGCATATTGACGTATAAAATAAATTCGGCGATAGTTCCGATGTTCGGAATCGTTCCGTTAATGTACATCACACCTCCAAAATAAATAACCACCAGATTACTGATTCCGATAAGGGCAATCATCAAAGGGCCAAACAGCGACTGGACTCTTGCCAGGCTTAAACTTTTGCTTTTGCTTTCGTCAGACAAGGCAATCATGTTGTTCTGGTGTTGATTTTCTAAAGAATAAGCTTTGATGACGCGGATACCTGAAAATATTTCCTGAGTAAAACTGGAAACTTTTGATAAATATTGTTGAAAAGTGGTGCTGCGTTTATTGATTTCAGAACTCAGTTTAAAAATACAATACGATAAAATAGGTAGTGGTAGCAGTGTATATAAAGTCAATAATGGGGACACATTATACATATATATAATAACAATGGCAAAACGTATAAAAGTATTGATTGTGTACATAACTGCAGGTCCAACATACATACGAACTTTTGAAACGTCTTCACTAATACGGTTCATTAAATCCCCTGTTCGGTTTTGCTTGTAGAAATTCTGGGAAAGTTTTTGATATTGGTTAAAAACCTCATTTTTTAAATCAAATTCAATGTGGCGCGACATTACAATTAAAGTCTGGCGCATTAAAAAAGTTAAAAATCCGGCAACAATTGCACTTCCTATGATTAACAATACATTATGGATTAAATCCTGTTTGTAATATCCAATAATTATTGAAGATTTCCGATCAGTTTCAGATAATTTCAGGAATTTTTCAATTGTATCAAAAGACTGGCTAACCAGTTTTGGAGTAAATAAGAAAAATATTTGTGCGATTATAGTGATTAAAATTCCAAAAGAAAAACTGTATTTGTACTTAATGAAATATTTGTTTAAATAGCTTAATTCTTTCATTTTTTTAAGAAATGTGATATTAAATTGATTTAAAATTTTGAATTATTATGAATTAAAAATATAATAATTTGCACTTTAATCAAAACAATAATATTGTAAAATTATTAATTATAAGTTTAAAAATTAGCACATGTGTATTTTTTATGTATGTTTGAGTTGTCTTTTTGACGAATTCATAATTTTAACTAAATAACACTAGCTATGGATGCAACTTTCGCAACTGGAAAGGAACTTCAAAAAATGGACCCTGTTTTTGGTCAGTTATCTTTTAATGATCACGAACAAATTGTATTTTGCAATGACAAAGATACAGGTTTAAAAGCAATTATTGGTATTCACAATTCGGTTATGGGACCAGCTTTAGGAGGTACAAGAATGTGGAATTATGCTACTGAATGGGAAGCTCTAAACGATGTTTTGCGCCTTTCAAGAGGTATGACTTATAAATCTGCCATTACCGGACTAAATATTGGTGGCGGTAAAGCGGTTATTATTGGTGATGCTAAAACCCAGAAAACACCTGAGCTAATGCGTAAGTTTGGTGAATTTGTTCATTCTCTTAGCGGAAGATATATTACAGCTGAAGATGTTGGAATGGAAACAAAAGACATGGATACCGTTAGGGATGTTACACCTTATGTAACAGGAATCTCTGAAGAAAGAGGTGGTTCGGGAAATCCTTCTCCTGTTACAGCTTATGGCGTTTATTTAGGAATGAAGGCTGCTGCTAAAAGTCAGTTTGGTTCTGATGTTTTAGAAGGTAAAAAAGTTTTAGTTCAGGGAATCGGACACGTGGGTGAAACTTTGGTTGAATATTTGACTAAAGTAGGAGCACAGGTAACCATTACGGATATTAATGAAGAAAAATTATATCAGGTAGCTCAAAAGTATAATGCAAACATTTATACTGGCGAAGACTTATATACTGCAGATGTTGATATTTATGCACCATGTGCAATGGGGGCTACAATTAATGAAGGTACGATAGAAAAAATTAAGGCAAAAGTGATCGCCGGTGCTGCAAACAATCAGTTGGCAGATGAAAACATTCATGGAGCAAGATTACAGGAAAGAGGCATTTTATACGCTCCGGATTTCTTAATCAACGCAGGTGGAATTATTAATGTTTATGCAGAATTAGCACATTATGGTAAAGCTGAAATCATGAGCAAGACCGAAAATATCTACAATACAACTTTGGAAATTATCGATTTTGCAGCTAAAAATGGTTTAACAACACATAAAGCTGCTCTTACAATTGCTCAGAACCGCATCGATCAGAGAAAAATCGAGAACGGAAAAAAATAATTTTGTAGTTTAAATTCTCAGTCTCAGTTTTTAGTTTCAGTTGTTATACAGCGGTTACTTGAAACTGAGATTTTTTTAGGCTGAAATTTAATTCATTTTCACGGATTTTTTTATTGGATTAAATTTTAATATAATTTCTTTAATTCTTATTTTTGCAGACTAATTTTTAAAAGTTCTTACAAGGTGGTAAATAGAAGACACTTACGCATTAAAGTCATGCAATCCATTTATGCAATGCATCAAAGCGGTTCTGATAATCTGGAAAAAGAAGAAAAATTTCTTTTTTACAGCATAGATAATATTCAGGATTTATATTTAATAATGCTTTCTTCATTGATTGAGATTTGTAAAAAAGAGTCTGTTTTTTTACATCTTTCAAGTAAAAAACATCTTGCAACTGCTGCAGAACGTAATCCAAACGAAAAATTCATCAAAAACAAAATTTTTCAACTTTTGGCCGAAAGCAACTCTCTTAGCATTGCTTTAGAAAATCGTAAAATAAATAACTGGTCATTAAATGATGACTATATTTTATTGCTTTTAAATGATATTAAAGCAAGTGATCTGTATGCGAAATACATGAGTAACAATGTGAATACTTTTGAAGAAGACAGACAATTTGTAATAGATTTGTTTGAAAATGTTATTGTTCCAAATGAAAAGCTGTATGAGTATCTGGAAGACGATAAATTAACATGGGTTGATGATATTCCAGTTGTAAATACACATATCGTAAAACAGTTAAAAGCAATTAAAACAGAAGATCCGGATGATTTCAGGGTTCCGAAATTGTATAAAGATGTTGAAGATAAGGATTTTGCAAAAGATTTATTCAGACGTACCGTTTTAAATGAAACCGTTTTAGCAAAAGAATACGATGATAAAACACCAAACTGGGATAGCGAAAGAATTGCAGAAATTGATACAATTATTCTGAAAATGGCTATTTGCGAATTTTTGAAATTCCCTTCAATTCCGGTAAAAGTAACGCTGAACGAATATTTAGAAATTGCAAAAGAGTATTCTACACCAAAAAGCAGTATTTTTATCAACGGAATTTTAGATAATCTTGTAAAAGAACTTACTGCTAATAAAAAGATGATTAAGGTTGGAAGAGGGTTGATGTAATTTTAAATAAACTCTAAAAATCAAATACCAAATTCCAAAAAAGAATATTTTAAATATAAATCAAAAACAGAATTTAATTATGGGAGGACAATTAACGCAATTTGCGCCATTTCTTTTAATGTTTGTGGTAATCTATTTCTTTATGATCAGACCGCAGCAAAAAAGAGCAAAAAACGAAAAAGAATTTGAAAGCAGCCTGAAAGTAGGTGACAAAATAGTGACAAAAAGTGGTTTTCACGGTAAAATTGCTGAATTAGCTGAAACTACTGTTGTAATCGAAACAATGTCTGGAAAATTAAAATTAGAGCGTTCTGCAATCTCAATGGAAATGAGCGCTGCTTTGAATGCTAAAAAGGCTTAAGTTTTTTTAAAGTTTCAAAAAATATTAAATCCCAAATTCCAATTTTAAAACTGGAGTTTGGGATTTTTTGTTTTTGTACAATCTTGTCATTTCGACGAAGGAGAAATCACATTAGAAACTCCATGCAGAATGTCGCCAATCTTTGTCGAATTCCGAGTGTGATTTCTCCTTCGTCGAAATGACAAAAAAATGAGAAATAAAAGATTTTCAAATTTAAAATTCCAAATTATCCTCTTTTTTTACTCTTTTTAGGAGCATCAAAAATTTCCGGAATTGCTGTTAATTCAGCAATTTTCACAATAACATCAGTTGCCTTCTGGATACTTTCTGCAGGAACATATTCATATTTTCCATGGAAATTATGGCCGCCCGCAAAAATATTAGGACAAGGCAATCCCATAAATGAAAGTTGAGATCCGTCCGTACCACCTCGAATAGGTTTTATAATTGGTTTTATGTTTAATTCGCGCATTGCTTTTTCGGCAATATCTACAATATGTTTTACCGGAAGCACTTTTTCCTTCATATTGTAATACTGGTCTTTAATTTCGGCAATCACAATATCTTCGCCATATTGCTTCGCAAATTTTTTGTTGAATTTTTTAGCAATTTTTTCAATTAAAGCTTTGCGTTTTTCAAACTTACTCTTATTATGATCACGTATAATCAATTCTAAAACAGTTTCTTCAATGTTTCCTTTTATATGATGAACGTGGAAAAAACCTTCGTAACCTTTAGTTTCCTGAGGTGTTTCTCCTTTTGGAAGTTCATTGATAAAATCATTTGCAATCAGCATCGAATTGATCATTTTTCCTTTGGCATAACCGGGATGAACACTTTTTCCTTTGAAAGTAATTTTAGCTCCGGCTGCATTGAAGTTTTCATATTCCAGTTCACCAATCTGGCTTCCGTCCATCGTGTAAGCCCATTGTGCTCCAAATTTTTCAACATCAAAATGATGCGCTCCACGACCGATTTCTTCATCCGGCGTAAAACCAATTCTGATTTTCCCGTGTTTGATTTCCGGATGCTGAATTAAATATTCCATTGCCGAAACGATTTCAGTAATTCCGGCTTTATCATCGGCTCCTAACAAAGTTGTTCCGTCAGTTGTGATAATGGTCTGACCTTTATATAATAATAAATCCTTGAAATAATTCGGCGACAAAACGATATTTTTCTCAGCATTCAGAACGATATCTTTTCCGTCATAATTCTCAACGATTTGAGGTTTTACATTCGCTCCGCTAAAATCCGGTGAAGTGTCAAAATGTGAAACAAATCCAATGGTTGGGACTTCATAATCAACATTGCTCGGAAGCGTTGCCATGATGTAGGCTTTGTCATCAATCGTTACATCTTCAAGGCCAATTGCTTTTAGCTCTTCCACTAATTTATTAGCAAGGTTCCATTGTTTTGCTGTACTTGGTGTTGTTTGTGAATTTGGATCCGATTCGGTGTCAATTGTTACATAACTGATAAAGCGATCTATGATATGTTGCATTTTTTTGAATTTTTAGCAAATATAGAAATTTTTTCTGCGTAAAAATTTAGCTTTTAATATCACAAGTAATAAAAAAGGGATTCTGGATTGAGTCCCTTCCGGTATTTTGAGTTTGTTATTTGCTTTTTACGCATCTAAAACCTACATGATTAGCTGCAGATCTGATTTCGCCTTTTCCTCTTGTTCCTACCATGTATCGGGTGCAATATTGATCTGTGCATAAAAACGAACCGCCTCGATGTACTCTTTTTACTTCTGATGTGTCGTTAGGGTCGTAATAAGCATCAGGCCCTTGTGGATTTCTTACGGTTTTTCCGCTTTCTGCTAATGATTTATAATAATTTACACTATACCAGTCATGAACCCATTCCCAGACATTTCCGGCCATATCATACAAACCATAAGCATTTGGAGCGTATTGTTTTACAGGCGCAATTCCTTTAAAGCCATCTTCACCAGTATCGCCGTCCTTTATAGGGAATTGTCCCTGATAAATATTCGCCTGAAATTTTCCGTCAGGTTTTAAATTATTTCCCCAGGCATACAGATTTCCGGTTTTTCCGCCGCGGGCTGCAAATTCCCACTCAGCCTCTGTCGGAAGTCTTTTTCCTGCCCATTTTGCGTAAGCTTGAGCATCTTCATAAACAACATGAACTACTGGATATTTTTCTTTTCCTTTAATAGAACTTCGCGGTCCTTCCGGATGTCTCCAGTCAGCGCCTGGTTGGTAACGCCACCACTGTAGAAAATTATTCAGATTAATGGCAGATGGTGTAGGGGTAAAGACAGCAGAGCCTGCAATTAAATCTTCATCATTTGCTGATGGAAATTCTTCTTTTGTTGGCTTTTGTTCGGCGACTGTTACATAACCGGTTGCTTTTACAAATTTTTCAAATTCTTCGTTTGTTACTTCGTTTTCATCCATATAATAGCCGTCAACATACACACGATGAATAGGAGCAGCGTCTTTTGTAACGCCTTTTATACTGCATAAACTTTCATCCTCAACATTTGATCCCATTGAAAATTCCCCTCCAGGAACCCATACCATCCCTTTCGGTGTTTTTCCTGTTGGTTTGTTTTTGTTTTCTATAGTAGGCTTAAACTCACTTTCAGATTTATGCGGGGTTTCATGGCATTCCTGTGCAGTTTCTTTTTTTGGTATATTGGCTAATTTTGTATAACCAAATGCTATTGAAATAACGAAGATTGTAGTGGTGCTGAATAACCAAAAGGTTTTATTTTTCATTGTAGTTGTTTTTAACTTGGAATAATCTGTACCTGCCAAAAATAAATAAAAAATTCTATTTATTCTATAGGGTTAATATTTGTTTCTTTTTAAATATCAAACAATACAAATTATATGTGTTTAGAAAAATACACATTTTTAAAGTTTAATATTTAAATTTGCATCCAAAAAATAACACCGCACTCTTATGTATAAATTGATAATCCGCCCGATACTTTTTTGTTTTGATCCCGAAGAAGTTCATTACTTTACTTTTTCATTTGTAAAATTCATTTCAAAAATCCCGGGAGTTTCATCAATTATCAAATCAATTTACGAAGTAAAAGATTCCAGATTGGAAAGAGAAGTTTTCGGAATTAAATTCAAAAATCCGGTTGGACTTGCCGCGGGATTTGATAAAGATGCCAAACTTTATAAAGAACTTGGGGATTTCGGTTTTGGTTTTATCGAAATTGGAACTGTAACACCGGTTGGACAGGAAGGCAATCCAAAGAAACGTTTATTTCGATTAAAAGAAGACCAGGCGATTATTAACAGAATGGGGTTCAATAATGGCGGGGTTCTGGAAGCTGTTGAGCGTCTGAAAAAGAATTCTGGAGTTTTGATTGGAGGGAACATCGGAAAAAATAAAGTGACGGATAATGAAGATGCTGTTAAGGATTATATCATTTGTTTTGATGCACTTTTTAATCACGTAGATTATTTCGTGGTTAATGTAAGTTCGCCAAACACCCCAAATTTAAGGGCTTTACAAGATAAAGAACCTTTAACGGCTTTGCTTCAGACATTACAAGACAGAAATGTAGAAAAGCAAAAAGCAAGTACTCAAAAAGTAAAACCAATTCTTTTAAAAATTGCTCCGGACTTAACAGATGAGCAATTATTGGATATTATTGATATTGTAAAAACAACTCAGATTGCAGGTGTAATTGCTACAAATACGACGATTTCAAGAGAAGGTTTACAATCTGCCAATCAAACTGAAATGGGAGGTTTGTCAGGCAAACCACTTACAAAACGTTCTACAGAAGTGATTCGTTTCCTTTCTGAAAAAAGTAATAAAGCTTTCCCTATTATTGGAGTAGGAGGAATACATTCCGCCGATGATGCTATCGAAAAACTAAATGCAGGTGCAAGTTTGGTACAATTGTACACAGGTTTTATTTATGAAGGGCCGTCTTTGATAAAAGCAATCAATAAAAAAGTTTTACAGCAGTTGTAAAAGAAGTGACTGCATAATCAAACCAATTAGTATTGCAATTCCAAAACTGATTAAAGTTCCGATCATTACGTATTCGGTAAGTTTTCGGTCTTTGGCTTCTTTTAAATCACCAAACCTGAAAATGGATTTGGCTGCCAGTAAAAATCCAATAGCCTCAAAATGGCCGGTCAAAATAAAGCAAACTACAAATAAACGTTCCAGAATGCCAATGTAATTTCCAGCATTGGCAAGTGAATTGTCCTGATGACTGTTTTGACTTTCCGGGCTCCAGATTGAAATAATGGTTTTTATGAAAATGGAAGAGGGTTTAGTTACCAGTATTATTCCGGTTATCAGTATCCAGAATCGATTATCAAACCAAAGAAAGCTTAAGTTGTCGTTTTGATAAAGAAGCACAACGCCAATTAGAATTAATAGATGTGCTATTTGATCAACAACAAACCAGGTACGTTTGGTTTTGTTTTTCTGAAAATTCAATTTAATTAAGTCTATTATCCCGTGTGTAACAGCAATTAAAACAGCATAAGGTATAAAACTGATTTCTCCGACTACTATTACGGCCAAAAATCCGTGAAGCAAAATATGAAGGTATAAATAAATGCTTTTATGCTTATTAGCTTCTTTATGTATTACCCATGAATTCGGCTGCCAGATAAAATCGCCTAACAAATGTGCCAAAAGCAGTTTTATAAATAAAATCATAATGCTGTAAGTTGTTTTATTTGTTTTCTAAAATAGCGGTCTAAATTCATAACCAAATCAAACTGGGCACGTTTTTGTCTCCTGCTTACTGCAGCCTGATTAATACCTAGTTTTTGTCCTAGTTCTTCCTGTGATAAAGCTGGGTTTTCTATCGCTACTGCCACAAATTCAGCCGATTGTACCAGCCAGCTGTCCATAAAAGTCAGTGCCAGCTGCATCATAAGGTTCAGTTTTTCATCTGTCTCATCATTGCCGGTCCGCATGGCTAAAGTAACTTTTTGTTTTTTTAAAGTTTCAAAAAGCTCTCCAGAATTAATAAAAGCCGACCCATTACTTTCGGATATTTTTTCGGCATTATGGGTTTTATCACCAAAACCAATGCTCATTCGGGCATCAGATTTTATCGCTCTTAAATGGGCCTTTATTAAAATAGCAGTTAATAAAGCTTCTTCCGGATTTTTTACTTCAATTTGAAATTCATCTCCCCTGTAAACTTCCCATTGACTCGGTGTTTCACCAAACGGGACTAAGATTTTTTTTAAGTCTTCAACCCAATGTTCAGATTTCTGTTGTCTGGAACCTATTATATCACCTGTAATTATACTAGTCATAATTAAATATAATAAACTTTCTATTACAAATATAAGTAATACTTTTAATTTATTACACTTTTTGGTAATAAATATATTTATTACGTTTTTTGGTAATATTATGTGTTATTACGGATTTAGGTATTATTTTAAAACATTACCATTTTTGATAAATAGTTTATTTTTTAATGACTTAAAAGCGATGACTTTGATTTTGTTTCTGATAAGATAAAGACTTATATTAATTGTATACTCAAAAAACAATTCAGCCAAGAGTTAATTTTTATTTCTTTAAAAAACAAACTAACTTAGCCTTTACAAAAGAATAAGTCTTGAATAAAGAAATCAAAATCATTGAATGTCCACGTGATGCCATGCAAGGTATCAAAACCTTTATTCCAACTAAAAATAAAGTTTCGTATATACAAGCTTTACTGAGGGTAGGTTTTGATACTATAGATTTTGGAAGTTTTGTATCACCCAAAGCCATTCCACAAATGCAGGATACAGCAGAGGTTTTATCACAGCTTGATTTATCTCAGACAACCAGCAAGCTTTTGTCGATTATAGCGAATACACAAGGTGCAGAAACAGCCTCAGGACATGAAGCTATTCAATATTTAGGGTTTCCTTTTTCGATTTCTGAGAATTTCCAAATGCGAAATACGCATAAAACCATTTCACAGTCTTTGGTTACTCTCGAAGAGATTCTTGAAATAGCAGATAAAAAAAATAAAGAAGTCGTTACTTATCTTTCTATGGGTTTTGGAAATCCTTATGGAGACCCCTGGAATGTTGAAATAGTAGGAGAGTGGACAGAAAAATTAGCTAAAATGGGGGTGAAAATCCTGTCGCTTTCTGATACTGTTGGAAGCTCAACGCCGGAAGTAATTACCTATCTTTTTTCACATTTAATCCCGAAGTATCCTCAAATAGAGTTTGGTGCGCACCTGCATACAACGCCAGGCAGCTGGTTCGAAAAAATAGATGCTGCACACAAAGCGGGCTGTACACGTTTTGACGGTGCCATTCAGGGATTTGGCGGATGCCCTATGGCAACGGATAAACTGACCGGTAATATGCCTACTGAAAAACTTATTTCTTATTTTACAGCGAATAAAAAAATTACCGGTTTAAATTCCTTAAGTTTCGAAAGTGCCTATAACGAAGCTTCAAAGCTATTTGGTAAATTCCATTAAATAGGATTTCATTCTCAATAATCTATTAGAAAATTAAATTTTTACTTTAGATTTTTACCTGACATTTAAATTTTGCCATTGCTATTACCATTGAAATTTCGAATTATTATGCAGCTATTCCGGCTCTCCATTACAAGCACTCGGGTAAAAACACTTTTTTCCAAGGTTTTAAAAGAGCTTCCGCCGGTCGCTTTTTAAAGCCAGGAAAAAATGTATTTTTACCTTTCGTGGCTTTTCATTTTGATCCGGGCTGAGGTATCGGGACAGCGATTTCTTTTAGAGTCAAAAAAAAATCTGAATAAGTTAATGAACAAGTTTCTAATTTTTTCACTATATTTGCACGCAATTCAACTAGAAATTGCAACATGATAGCACACAACTCTAAGATCATCGGCGAAGGTTTAACTTACGATGATGTACTATTAGTACCAAACTACTCTAATGTGCTTCCACGCGAAGTGAGTATCAAATCAAAATTTTCAAGAAATATCACATTAAACGTTCCAATCGTATCTGCTGCTATGGATACAGTGACTGAAAGTGCAATGGCAATCGCTATGGCGCAGGAGGGCGGAATTGGAGTTTTGCATAAAAATATGACCATTGAGCAGCAAGCTGCCAAGGTTAGAAAAGTGAAGCGTGCTGAGGCAGGAATGATCTTAGATCCGGTAACATTGCCAATGAATTCAACAATTGCAGATGCAAAAGCTGCCATGAAAGAATTCGGAATTGGAGGTATTCCAATCGTTGACGAAAACAGAATCCTAAAAGGAATCGTTACCAACCGCGACTTGCGTTTCGAAAAAAACAGCTCAAGACCTATCGAAGAGGTTATGACAAGTACGAATCTTGTTACTGTTGCTGAAGGAACTTCATTAGAACAGGCTGAGGTTGTTTTGCAGGGGCATAAAATCGAAAAATTGCCGGTTGTAAATGCTAAAAACGAATTAGTGGGTTTAATTACCTTTAGAGATATAACAAAACTGACGCAAAAACCAATTGCTAATAAAGATACATTTGGTCGTTTGAGAGTTGCCGCTGCTATTGGGGTAACCGGTGATGCTGTAGAAAGAGCAGCTGCATTAGTTGCGGCTGGTGTAGATGCGATCATAATTGATACAGCTCACGGACATACTGAAGGTGTTGTAAATACATTGAAAGAAGTAAAATCAAAATTCCCGCAAATAGATGTTATTGTTGGAAACATCGCAACTCCCGAAGCAGCTAAATATTTAGTAGAAAACGGTGCAGATGGTGTAAAAGTAGGAATTGGACCTGGTTCTATTTGTACAACCCGTATTGTTGCAGGTGTTGGTTTCCCACAGTTTTCAGCAGTTCTTGAAGTAGCTGCCGCTATCAAAGGAACCGGAGTTCCGGTTATTGCAGATGGTGGAATCCGTTATACAGGAGATATTCCTAAGGCTATCGCAGCCGGTGCTGACTGCGTAATGTTAGGTTCATTGCTGGCAGGAACAAAAGAATCACCGGGTGAAACGATTATCTTTGAAGGAAGAAAATTCAAATCATACCGCGGAATGGGTTCTGTTGAGGCTATGCAGACAGGTTCTAAAGACCGATATTTCCAGGATGTTGAAGACGACGTTAAAAAATTAGTTCCGGAAGGAATTGTAGGTCGTGTTCCGTACAAAGGAGAATTAAACGAAAGTATGCTTCAATTCATTGGAGGTCTTCGTGCCGGAATGGGATACTGCGGATCAAAAGATATTCCTACGTTACAGGAAACTGGACGTTTTGTCAGAATCACTTCAAGCGGGATTAATGAAAGTCATCCACACAACGTAACCATTACAAAAGAAGCTCCAAATTATTCCAGATAATTTAGTTTTATCATATAAAAAAGGCGTAAGATTTCAATTCTTACGCCTTTTCTATTTAGTTAATAATTGAAATTCCATTATTAAGTTCGTCAATGATATTCTGGTTTTGTTCTATCGCTTCAGCCTGAGCTCCAAACTGCATTTGTATAGAACCGCCTTTCCCGTTATAGATGAAACCCTGATATTTATATAATATATCATTGTAATCTAATTCACATTCAAAGTAATTTACCATTAAATCATTTATCTTTTTTTTAGAGATTTTAAGATTTTTGATTTTACCGAATTCTTTGTATTCATCCTCAATAGTACTTTTTAGCTTTTTATCTGTAATGAAATAATCATATTCGATAAAATAGACATTGACCAAATTGTATTTGTCATGAAATTCTATATCCCAATCTGAAGATTCTGTTCGGATCCAATTTTCGGGATTGTATTTAATTTCATAAATTCCTTTTCGGCTGATGTAAGAATCTGATTTAAAGTTTTTTTTACTTTGTCCCATTGCAAAAAGGCAGGACAGCAGGAATAGTAGAATTAATTTTTTACACATTAAATATTTATTTTAATTTCATTTCAAGACTCCGTTTCAAAGAGAATTGTTCTACGAAAATATAAATTAATAGCGATATGTGTATAAAAAATCTATAGCGAAGCCGTATTTTTTTCCGTTTCTCTTAAAGTTTGATTTTCTAAAATTTTCTGAATAAAAGGTTTTGTCTCCTTTTCAATTTCAGCTTCAGAGATATTTAACGCCTTAGGGTCAGTTGTTAACTGAAACCATGGTTTAGATCCGTCAAAATCATAACTTCCAAAAACAATTACAGGGGTTCCTTTCACTTTTACGTTCTCTTTGTCTTTTAATATCCATTCATCTGCGAATTTATAAAGATATTTAGCGTCTTTTTCTAATAAACGCAAACAGGAATGTGAAGCAGGATATCCAGGCAATTCATATTGATGAAAACCAACTCCTAGTTTATTTTCAATGTTAAAATTCCATTTAAGTTCCCATTCATCATTAAAAGTACTGGTTGTCTTTTCCGCTTTCCAGTTCGTGAAAAACAATCCTGCTGGAGTTTGGTCAGCCTTTCTTCCCATATTGGTTGGACCGGTACGAACTAATTCACCATTTTCATAAGCGGCAAAAGTTTGCGTTGGATAAGAGAATATAATGATTTTTGAAACACCTTCTAAGGCATTCACATGTAAAGGAAATGGAAGGTAATAAACCAAATCACCACTGAAATCTGAAGGAACGATAAGTGAATCCAGTTTTTTAAGGTTTGCTTTATCAGCTCTGTTCAAAGCATAGACAATATTCATTTTAACACTGTCGGCTTCATTGGCTTTCAGCCATTCTTTAGATTTAGTAAACTGATACGAAATAGTTGATTCCGGTTTTTTGTATTCAACAGTTTTTTTCGGTTTTTTATTTTCAGTTATTGTAATAGTATCGCTTTTTTTGCAAGAAACCATTAAAGCTAAAATCAATAAAAGTAATGCGTTTGCCAGGTAATATAACTTCTTCATAATATTGGTGTTTTTGATTATGGTAAAGTTCTATTTTTTAACATCAGCTCACGTTATAGAATTTTTATGATTATTTATTGGATTTTCATTATGAACTCAGAATGTGTATTAGTCAATCACTGTTTATGATTTGATGTTTATAAACATCAAAAAAGCAATCCTATTCATCATTATGAAATGAATAGGATTGCTTTTGTATAAGTTTCCCAGTTTTTAAATGATTTTATTTAGTTTACTTTTGATGAAATTATTAAAAACTAAATAAAAAAATCTTAAATCAACCCTTTTATTTTAGCATACTGCAACAGCATAATAGTTTTGGCATCAGTAATCTCACCGGACTCAATCATCGCATAAGCCTCATCAAAAGTAAATTCTAAGACTTCTATGTTTTCCTGTTCAGCATCCAGTCCTCCGCCTTCGCTTACTTTCATGTTTTCATCGTATTCGCCGACAAAAAGATATAAAATTTCCGTTACAGATCCCGGGGACATGTACGTTTCAATAACTTTTTGAACTTTGCTTAAACGATATCCGGTTTCTTCTTCCGTTTCACGAATAATAGCGTTTTCTGCATTGTCTTTGTCTAAAAGCCCTGCACAGACTTCTATCATCATTCCGGTTTTATTTCCGTTTAGATAAGTTGGCAATCGAAATTGCCTTGTCAGAATAACTGTTTTTTTAGATGAATTGTACAACAATATTCCAGCCCCATTACCTCGGTCGTATACTTCACGAATGTGTGATTCTACAGGCTGATTTTCTTTTTTATAATTAAAAGTAACTTTGTTTAATACATACCAGTTATCAGATAATAATTTGGTTTCTGTTACTTCTATTTCCGGATTTTTTCTCATAAATTTTTATATCAAAAAAAAAACGCTCTGATAATCAGAGCGTTTAAGGTGTGTTATTTTGTTATTGTTTGTTTTCTGTCTGGTCCAACCGATACAATTTTGATTGGCACTTCGATTTCGTTCTCAATAAACTCAATGTATTCTTTTAGCTCAATTGGTAATTGATCGTAAGTTGTCAATCCTGTTAAATCAGCTTTCCATCCTTTAAATTCTTTGTAAACCGGAGTTACGTTTTCCGGTTCAATGTTGTATGGGAAGTGAGAGATGTTCTGTCCTTTATAGTTATATTCAGTACAAACTTTCAAAGTTTCAAATCCGGAAAGAACATCGCCTTTCATCATCATTAACTGCGTAACTCCATTAACCTGAACAGCATATTTCAAAGCTACTAAATCCAGCCATCCGCAACGTCTTTGTCTTCCTGTTACAGAGCCGAATTCATTACCTACCCTTGCCATTGTAGCACCAACTTCGTCGAAAAGTTCAGTAGGGAAAGGTCCGCTTCCAACACGGGTAACGTAAGCTTTAAAAATTCCGTATACTTCCTTGATTTTATTAGGAGCAATTCCTAAACCTGTACAAGCCCCGGCAGCAGTAGTGTTTGATGAAGTTACGAAAGGGTAAGTTCCAAAATCAACATCTAATAAAGATCCCTGAGCTCCTTCACAAAGGATAGATTTACCTGCTTTTTGGGCCTGATGCATGTATTCTTCACTGTCAATGAAATCTAATTTTTTTAATTCGTCAATTGCTTCAAAGAATTCTTTTTCCAATTCAGCTAAATTATATTGAATAGCAACATCATAAAAAGCTATCATTGCCTCATGTTTGTCTGCCAAAGCTCTGTAACGTTCTTTAAAATCTTCTAATTCGATATCTCCAACACGTAAGCCATTTCTGCCTGTTTTGTCCATGTAAGTTGGCCCAATTCCTTTTAACGTAGAACCAATTTTTGCTTTTCCTTTTGAAGCTTCAGAAGCGGCATCAAGCAAACGGTGAGTTGGTAAAATTAAGTGTGCTTTTCTTGAAATGATCAGTTTGCTTTTGATATCAAGGTTGAATTTCTCTAAACCTTCGATTTCTTTTTGGAAAACTACGGGATCAATTACAACTCCATTTCCGATGATATTTACTGAATTTTTATGAAAAATTCCGGAAGGAATGGTTCTAAGCACGTGTTTAATTCCGTCAAATTCTAATGTATGTCCTGCATTTGGTCCTCCCTGAAAACGTGCAATAATATCATAATTTGAGGTAAGTACGTCAACAATTTTTCCTTTACCTTCGTCTCCCCATTGTAATCCTAGTAATAAATCTACGGTCATTCTGTTTTTAATTTGCGTTGGGACAATCTAAGCTGTCCTACTGATTATGTAGTTAATTTTTCTTTTTTTTTAGTTTTTTGAAAAGTCTTAACAGACTATGAATTTGAACTCTGCTTTTTGTTTCCGTAGAAATAAAGCGAGTGATTTGTAATTTCGATATCAAATATTTCTTCGATTGTTTTTTTGATGGTCTGGATTCTTGGATCACAAAATTCAATTACCTCACCCGAATCAGTCATGATAATATGATCGTGCTGTTTATCAAAATATGATTTTTCGTAGTAAGCCTGATTTTGCCCAAATTGATGTTTTCTCACCAATGCACAGTCTAACAATAACTCAATCGTGTTGTATAATGTAGCTCTGCTCACACGATAGTTTTTGTTTTTCATTTTGATATATAGGTTTTCTATATCAAAATGTTCCTCGCTGTCGTAAATTTCCTGAAGTATAGCATAACGCTCAGGAGTTTTGCGATGCCCTTTTTGTTCAAGGTACATTGTAAAAACATTTTTTACAATTTCTTGATTTCTAGTGTTGTCAGTTGAAATGAGTGTCATATCCGGCAAAGATAATTTTTTATTTTTAATCAATAAAAGTTTCGGGTTTAAAGTTTCGTTATAAAACCCCT
This sequence comes from Flavobacterium flavigenum, assembly GCF_027111255.2. Taxonomy (NCBI): domain Bacteria; kingdom Pseudomonadati; phylum Bacteroidota; class Flavobacteriia; order Flavobacteriales; family Flavobacteriaceae; genus Flavobacterium; species Flavobacterium flavigenum. The sequence continues at coordinate 4,453,481 of NZ_CP114285.2, forward strand.
ATAGACTCGTTAAAAAGTTAGGTTCTGTATTCTCTGGTCACTTTGTCAACACCATCGATTTTTTTAATAGCACTAATCATTTTTTTCAGGATGGTATTGTTTTTCACAATTACAGCCACCTGTCCATGAAAAATTCCGGCGTCTGTGCTAAGCGAAATACTTTGAATATTTACGCTCATATTGTTAGAAATTACCTTTGTAAGCTGATTGGTAAGTCCCAAAACATCCATTCCTGTAATATTGATAATGGCTTTAAATTCTTCCTGAGAAGAGTCAATCCATTTGGCGCTCATAATGCGGTAAGCGTAGTTGGACTGCATTCCAATGGCATTTGGACAATCTTTTTTATGTACTTTGATTCCTTCGTTTATCGTAACAAATCCAAAAACATCATCACCCGGAATTGGATTGCAGCATTGTGATAATTTATAGTCCAGTTTGTCATGCTCAGTTCCAAAAACCAGCATGTCGTAATTGCTGCTGATGACCGGTTTATGGATATCTTCCGCAGCAGTATCTTTAGTTCTTTTGATTTTATTTTTGAAGAAATTGATAAAAGTATTGCTCTTTTGCGCTGCATAATCTTTTAACTGCTGGTTTTCGATAGCGCCAATTCCAACTCGATAAAATAAATCTAAACTCGTTTTTAATTTAAAAAAGTTAACTAACTCGTTTGTAACCTGCTCGTTAAGGTTGATTTTTAAATGCCTTAGTTTTCTGGTAAGTAATTCTTTTCCTTCTTCGGCAATTTTTTTAGTGTTTTCGTTAAGGACATTTTTGATTTTGTTTTTCGCTCTCGAAGTCGTTACATAATCAAGCCAGTTTACCGTTGGTTTTTGATTGGCAGAAGTAATGACTTCAACCTGATCACCACTTTTTAATTCGTGATTCAAAGGAACCAAACGTCCATTTACGCGTGTTCCTCTGGTTTTAATTCCAATTTCAGAGTGGATGCTAAAAGCAAAATCAAGCGAAGTTGCGCCTTTTGGCAATGATTTGATTTCTCCTTTTGGCGTAAAAACGAAGATCTCCTGTGAGTAGAGATTCATTTTAAAATCTTCTACAAAATCAACCGCATTGGTTTCAGGATTTTCTAAAGCTTCACGAAGTAAATTAAGCCATACATCCAGACCACTTTCTTCAGATGCGCCGTTCTTGTATTTATAATGTGCCGCATATCCTTTCTCTGCAATTTCATCCATTCGTTCACTTCGTACCTGTACTTCAACCCAACGGCCTTTAGGTCCCATAACGGTTATGTGCAAAGCTTCATAACCTGTTGATTTAGGAGATGAGATCCAGTCTCGTAAACGACTCGGGCTGGGCCTGTAATGATCTGTTACGATGGAATAGATTTTCCATGCAATAAATTTTTCTTCATGTGAATCACATTTATAAACAATTCTCAGTGCAAATTTGTCGTAAACTTCATCAAAACTTACATTTTGGGCACGCATTTTTCGACGAATCGAATAAATCGATTTTGGACGTCCTTTTATAATATAGTCAACATTTTCCGCATCAAGTGACTTTTTCAGAACATCCGAAATATCTTTGATGTATGCGTCCTGTTCTTCTTTAGTCTCCCTTATTTTGCTTACGATATCTTCATAAACAGCCGGTTCTGTATATTTTAAGCCTAAATCTTCAAGTTTGGTTTTGATATTATAAAGTCCTAAACGATGGGCTAGAGGAGCATAAATGTATAAAGTTTCAGAAGCAATTTTGGTTTGTTTGTACTCCACCATTGAATCCATGGTCTGCATGTTGTGCAAACGATCCGCCAATTTGATCAGGATAACACGTACATCGTCGTTTAGTGTCAAAATCATTTTGCGGAAATTCTCTGCCTGCATTGAGGCATTCAGATCCTTTTGAACCATCGAAATCTTCGTTAATCCTTCGACCAATTGCGCTACTTTCGGATTGAATAAACGTTCAATATCTTCAACAGTAATCGGAGTATCTTCGACAACATCGTGCAATAAGGCCGCAGCAATAGAGGTGGCTCCCAAACCAATTTCGGAAGCTACAATTTTCGCAACTGCAATAGGATGAAAGATATACGCTTCTCCAGATTTACGCCTTTGTTCTTTATGCGCATCAACGGCAACATCAAAAGCTTTCCGAATTAGTTTTTTATCTGTAGGTGTTAAAGTCTGGTAACTGATTCGAAGTAATTCTTTGTACTCTTGTGCAATTGCTTTGTTTTCTTTTTCAATATCTATTTCTGTCATAGCGGCATGGTTCAATCCTTAAAAATATGAATTTGTTTAAATATACGCAAGGGAATGGATTGCTGATTTAGGATTTTAAAATTTAAGTTTGAGTGAGTAAAATTAGATTTTTTTGGAATAAAAAAGGACTTCAGCTCAGCTCAGTCTGACAATAAGAAAGTGTTTAAAAAATAAATGAAAAATATTTAATCTTTTTGTCGTAAGAAAGTCATAGACTTTTAATTTCAAACAACAAACAACTAAAACCCTCTTTGTCTCTTAGCTTCAAAAATTAAAATAGCAGCAGCGACTGAAACATTCATGCTGTCAATTTCGCCCTGCATCGGGATAATTATGTTTTGTGTTGCAGCATCGCGCCATTCCTGAGTCAATCCTGTCGCTTCTGTACCGACAACCAAAGCGGTTGGAGTAGTGAAGTTTTGTGTGTGATAAGAAGTTGAATTTTGTAATGTAGCACAATAAAAATCAATCTTTTTTTCTTTCAAAAAAGAAATGATTTCATCGGTAGTTCCTGTTGCAATCTGATTGGTAAACAAACAGCCAACGCTGGAACGAACAATATTTGGATTGTATAAATCGCTTTTTGGATTGGCAATCAAAACAGCATCCAGCCTGGCAGCATCTGCTGTTCGTAAAAGGGCACCGATATTTCCTGGTTTTTCAGGAGCTTCGGCTACAAGAATCAAGGGATTTTCGGATAAATTTAAATCTGATAATTGCAGTGATTTGGTTTTGGCTACAGCCAAAATTCCTTCTGTCGTATCGCGATACGCCAGTTTTTGATAGACTTCTTTGTTGATTTCAATTAATTGAACTGATGATGAAACCAGTTTATAAATTTCATTTTCAGAAACCAGTTCAGGTAAAAATAAAACGGTTTCTATTTCGTAACCGCCTTTTTGAGCTAATGAAATTTCACGCAATCCTTCAATCAAAAATGTGCCGGTTTGTTTGCGGGCTTTTGCTTTTTCCTGCAATAAAACAAGTGATTTTATATACGGATTTTGGACTGACGTGATTTGTTTCATTTTTTTGAGCGACTGAGTTTTGGAGGTGCTAAGGTACTGAGATTTTTAAAAGGATAAAAATCTAGAAGAGCATGCCTTCGAGTTTTTATGTTTTTTTTAATTGTTGGCTTTTCTTGACCTTTTGATATTTATGACAGTTTTTACGGCCACAAGAAATAGAATTATAACTAATGAAATCTCAATTCCAATAAAGGTGTAATAAATATTTTTCATTCCATTATCCTCATGTATTTGTATATTGGCTGATAGTGGCGGATAAATTGTCCATCCAGCTTCTATAATAAGTGATTTTGTAACCGAAATTAAGTAAGACATTACTATTATCATCAATGTATTTGAAAACAGGAATATTCCATTAATTATGGTATTTCTTAATCGTGAAATCAGTATTCGTATTGAATAAACAATAAAAAATACATTTGCGATAATAAAAAAGAGAATATGAATAGATACGACTATAAAATAGGTGTCATGAATATTTATGTCAACTGTAGAATTGAAATCAGAAAAATTAAAAGGTAAAAAAGGATGCCAGATTAAACAGCTAATTATTAATGAAGCTATTATCCAAAGTATTTCTTTTCTTAAAATTTTCATACAGATTTACATTTCACATTTTACAACCTTCATCTCACAATTCGTTACAAAATCCCCCTAGACTTAATCTCCAAATATTTATTGATGGCATCCAAAGTCAGATTTTCAGGTTGTGTAAGAACCGAATGAATACCGTATTTTTTCAGTTCATTGGCAATTAAACGTTTTTCGAACATGAATTTTTCGGCAATTACTTTGTCATACACTTCCTGGATGGTATCGGTTTTTTTATTGATGATTTCGTTCAGTTCGGTATTGCTGAAAAATACGACCACCAATAAATGACTTTTTGCAATTCCTTTCAAATAAGGCAACTGGCGGTTTAATCCGTCCATGGTCTCGAAATTTGTGTAGAGGATGATCAGGCTGCGCTGGTTGATGTTTTTCTTGACATCTACATACAAACGGCTATAATCGCTTTCAAAAAAATCGGTTTTGATGTTGTATAAGGTTTCCAGTATTTTTTGCATCTGCGAACCTCTTTTTTCTGCAAAAACCCTGTTTTCTACTTTTTTAGAGAAAGCGAAAATTCCGGCTTTGTCCTGCTTTTTCAAAACCACATTGGCTAAAACCAAAGCTGAATTAATGGCGTAATCCAATAAACTCAAACCGTTAAAAGGCATTTGCATCACACGGCCTTTATCAATCGCCAGATAAACCGACTGCGATTTTTCGTCCTGAAACTGATTGACCATTAAGCTGTTTTTCTTGGCAGTAGCTTTCCAGTTTAAAGTTCTAAGATCGTCACCCTGAACATATTCTTTGATTTGCTCAAACTCCATGGTATGCCCAATTCGGCGTATTTTCTTGATTCCGTATTGAAACAGATTATTTGAAAAAGCCAGTAAATCATACTTTCTTAACTGAATATACGATGGATAAGTAGGAACCATTTTATCTTTATCGAAAGTAAATCTTCTGGAAATGAGTTTCAAAGGTGAAGAAACGTAAATGTTTAAATTTCCAAAATAATATTCACCTCGTTCTGTTGGGCGTAAATCGTATCCAACTTTATCCTGAGCAGACGCTTTAACAGTTCTCTCAATTTTGAAGTCACGTACCTGAAACTGAAACGGAATTTCATCAATGATTTTAATTGAAATAGGGAAAGTATAATGGTTTTGGACAGAAATATTTACGGGATTCAAATCACCATTCGAAAGCTTTTCAGGCATTTCCCTTGAAGCTTCAATTCCGGTTCGGGCTACATACAAAAGCAGAACATCCAGTACCAGAAAAGTGATTAAAATCAGGACAAGAAACCAGATTCCGTTGTATATAACCGGAAAAATAAAAGCGCACACGAATAGTCCTATGATACCTAAAAGGACATAGAAAAAGAAGTTGTTAAGGTATAGGCTTTTTATGAATTTCAATTTAAAAATATTTAGTTTTTCGTACTATATTTTAGTGAGGCTGTCATAATCAAAGCCCTGCAAGTAGTCTATTTTCCAGACTCCATTTTCCTTTACGGCTCTAACTTTGTATTTTGAACTGTCTTTCCAGGCAGTCCATATCCAATTAAAAACAGCCCTATTGTTATCAATCTTTAAATCAGTTAACTTAAGTGTTTTCCAATATAAATCCGGATTATCCTGACATTCGCACCACATGTTACTGTCATTGCCATATGGAGGCAGGTCACCAACAAAATACTCCATTTTATTAGTTTTAAGATTATCGTTTATTTTGAGTCCAATCTTATTATAATTGTCCAGAAATTTTTGCGTAAAAAAGTTGGTCTTTTTAAGCTCATTTAATTTTTTATTATGAGCTTTTAAATTTAAGCCAATATATTTGTCGCCCTTATGATTTTCAATAACATCAAAGTCGGGCCCTTCACTTTTTGTCTCAATCCATTCATACGTTTTTCGAATTAATGTTTCAAGCTGTTGCTTATCACTTATAAAATTAATTGACTTCTTTTGCATTGAAAGCGCATCATCATTTGTATGTGTATGACTAACTAGTAAAATCCAAATAAATAGCAGAGAAAATAATTTTGATAATTTCATTTTATTTAATATTTCAATATTATAATTACCTCGGAATCTCTACTGTTTCAATAATTTGCTTAATAATTTCTGCACTTGTAATTCCTTCCATTTCACGCTCCGGAGCCACAATGACACGATGCTGTAAAACCGGAACAGCAGCTTCTTTAATATCTTCAGGAGTTACAAAATCGCGTCCGCGAATGGCAGCAAAACCTTTGGCCGCATTTAAAATGGCGATTGATGCACGAGGTGAAGCTCCTAAATATAAAAAGGCATTTTCACGTGTATTCACTACAATTCTTGCAATGTATTCCAGTAAATTTTGTTCTACCCTGATTTGTTTGATCAGCGCCTGATATCCTTTTATTTCTTCGGCAGAAAGAATAGTTTTAATCGCTTCTAATTTTCCATGATCCTGTAAAAGATGTTCTCTCTGGATAATGAGGATTTCTTCGTCTAATTTTGGGTAATCAATCGAAATTTTGAATAAAAAACGGTCCAATTGTGCTTCAGGCAAACGATAAGTACCTTCCTGCTCAATAGGGTTTTGTGTAGCAATAACCAAAAAAGGCGCTTCAAGCTGATAGGCTGAACCATCAATAGTTATCTGGCGTTCTTCCATAACCTCAAAAAGAGCAGCCTGAGTTTTGGCCGGTGCACGATTGATCTCGTCAATTAAAATCAAATTAGAAAAAATGGGTCCCTGTTTAAATTCAAATTCTGAACTTTTCAAATTAAAAATCGAAGTTCCTAAAATATCAGAAGGCATTAAATCCGGTGTAAACTGAATTCGGCTAAAGCCAATATTAAGTGTTTTCGATAATAATTTGGCTGTAATAGTTTTGGCAACTCCCGGAACACCTTCGAGTAAAACGTGTCCGTTTGATAAAATAGCAACCAGTAATTGATCGATCATTTTGTGCTGGCCTACAATTACTGTTTCAATTTCTTTTTTGATACTATTGACATGATCTAAAAGAGGCGCTAAGTTTAATCGTGTTTCAAAATTCACATTTTCGTTTGTGATTTCGGTTTCTGTTGTATTGATATCGTCCATGTTTCGTATGTTTTCTTTTGATGAATTTCAGTTAAAATATTAATGTAAAACTTTCTCTATAGCATTATTAATCCGGATTAAATCTTCTTCGAGGCTTCCGTGGTAACTTTTCCGGTGTTCGTTGATTAAAAATACAAGTTCCCTGATGTCGTTTTCATCTTTTCCGGACTTATGATGCAGTTTTTTGACAAAATCATCATCTAATTTCGATGTATCCATCAAATATTCATTACGGATCCTTTCCAGAAAATAAATGATTTTTTTATCAATAATATTATCGTGATCGCCTTCCTGATAATATAAATTTCCGATAGTTTTGGTAAAATCAACGGTTAAATTAGGTAATGGTTTTAGTATCGGGACTATCCTTTGTTTTCGTTTGGCATTAAAAAGGATAAAAATCAATATTCCGATTAAAGATAAGTATAAAGCCCATTTTAAAGCAGGCTGACTTAAAATATAGCGCAGCGGAGAACCTGAGATCGACTCGCTGTTTTGCCCTTTTGTATACCAATAAACATTTCCTTTTGGAACATACGAAAGTACACTTTGAGCGTATTGATAATGATCGTCTTTTAATAAATGGAAATTAGAAAAAGCGGCAGGCTGAGTATGTAAATAAAAATAGCCATTTACATACGGCACTTTAATAAAATTGATTCTTTTTTGATTTTGCTTATTCGCCTGATAACCTAAGACTGTGGTTTGTAAAGTATCAATCTTTGAAAAATAGTATGAACCCATACCTTCAGTTAAATGAAATTTTTTGTTTCCTAAGTTTTTATTAGCCAGCCAAATTGAGGTGCTGTCAGAATATTGAAAATCGGTTCTGAAGTCAATTTTTAAGCTGTCTAAAAGTGGCTGTGGGAACGTTTTCATGCTTAGGAAAGCATTGTTTCCATGTGACACAAAATAAAAAAGTTCCGTCATTGACTGATCATCAATGGCAGCAAATTCTGTAATGTTAAAAAAAGTTCCCTTTATTTTATACGTTCCCACAACGGTATCCGGAACATATTTTGAATCGAGGAACTCATAAGGGGTTAAAGCGGAAACTCTTTCAATCTTTTGTTTTTTTAAAAGACCGTCAATTTCTTTATCGAAAACATATAATCCAAGCGGAATTTTATCATTCACAGAATAAGTAGGAGTCCAGTCAATCTTTTTAGGAGAATTGCCACCTGCTATTAAAATTAAGGCAAAAACCAAAACCAGAATAGCGATATAAATTTTAATCGATTTACCCATGGTTAAAGGTTTTTATTGCGTTTTTAAAACGGTTTTCTGCTTTTTCGAACATTCTTTCATCAATTTCAAATTCGCCATACCAGATATAGTTATATACGTATGACAAATAGGTGAATTCGTCTTTATGAGCAGCGTTTTTAATTTCGTGTAAATAATCGGAATTGGTTTTTTCAATATCCCATTCGATGTAATGATTTTTGGCCATTACTTTTAACAACCATAAATAATAATATCGGATAGCAATTCTTTTTTCTCCTCTTTCAATAGATTCTTTAATGAGTTTTTTGAAATCCAGAAGATGGATGTTTTTTTCAATATCGGAGTAATGAACTACTTTTTGTTTCGCTTCCTTACTGAAAATCCATTTTCCTTCCTTTCCAATTAGAGCCTTGACAATCAGATAAATTACAAAAACGACAATTAATATGGCTAGTACTTTAAGTAAAATTGTTACAAAATTAAGTGATGCCTGCGGGTTTTTAAAAGTAAATATTTCATTAAGTAGGTCTGCCAGCCATTCTTTAAAATAATCCCACCAATTTTTTTCAGGTATTTTTTGTTCGTATACAAAATCACTGTCGGTATATTTTTTTTTGAAATTTTTCGGAAATGTTTTAGCCTCTATAGTATCTGAATCGACATAAATATCAGCCTCAGTATATTTTACTGACGCGACTTTTGGTGGATCAGTTTTAACCACAGTATCCTGTGCACTCAGGATATTGAAGCAAAAGAAAAAAGAAAAAAGAAGTAAAATTCTATTCATTATTGGATATCATTAATTCAATTTGGCTGATAGCTGTTGTGTTTTTTTGTGAACAATAAAAGGATAAACCAAATAATAAAAAGAGATAATACCCAATGTAAAAAGGATAATAAAACTGCTAAGCCAATTAGGCATATCAATAGAATATCGTGTTATAAAACCTTCCAGAAATCCGGCACTTATTGTAAAAGGAAATGTACTGAGAAAGATTTTGAAACTATTTTTAAAGCCTATTTTAAATGAATTTACTCTCGAAAAAGTTTTAGGGAATAAAATAGAAGCTCCTAAAATGAATCCGGCAGCAGTTTCAATTACAATGGCAAAAATTTCCATAGCGCCATGAATCCAGATTCCGCGGACACTTTTCCAAAATACATTTTGTTCGAAAAAAAAGTATTGAAATGCGCCCAGCATAATGCCGTTTTGAGACGAAATATAAAAAGTCCCAATTCCGCCAAAAAGCCCCCAAATATAGCATCTGGCTCCTACATAAAGATTGTTCATGGTGATTCCAACAAAACTTCCCCAATTGCTTCCGGAGCCGTAAACCGCCATTGGATTTCCCTTCTTGATGTTGTCCAAAGTCATGTTTACATAACCATCACCTAAAATTAAACGGACAAAATCATGGTCATACCTAGCTGAAATTACACCAATGGCAACGGTGGCAAAAAATAGTACAAATGCATATAGCAAATACCTCCTGTAATCGTAAACCAGAAGAGGTACTTCGGTTTTAAAAAATTCAAAAAATCTGTTTTTTTCAGCTCGTTTGGTTTTGTAAATCTTTTGATAAATCTGTGATGCCAGATGATTTAAGTAAATTACTGTTTTACTTTTTGGATAATACGTTTGTGCATACGACAGGTCATTCATCATTTGAATGTACAAATTAGCTAACTCATCAGGATTTTTTTTAGCTTTACCAAAAATAGCCAGTTCAAATTCCAGCCATTTTTCTTTATTTTGTTTTATGAATGCAACTTCTCTCATTGAAGGCTAAAATATAAAATATGTCAGAATTATCTATAAACACAACACAAAATGTTAAAATAAATTTCATAGCTGCTTCTGCAGGCGAGCGAATTGGTTCTTATTTTATCGATTTAGTTATCAAAATAGCCTATGGGATAGTGGTTTACCTGATTTTTTTCAATTGGCTCAATCTGGATCTTTTATTTAAAAATTTAGATCAGTGGTCTGTTGGCACAATTCTTTTAGGGTTTTATTTCCCGGTTATGATTTATTCCCTTACTCTTGAAAGCATTTTTGAAGGACAAACGATAGGAAAAAAACTGAACAAAATAAAAGTGGTTAAAATTGACGGCTATCAGGCTGGTTTTGGAGATTATCTGATGCGATGGTTTTTCAGGCTGATAGATATTTCAATTTTTAACGGAATTATAGCTTTGATTGCTGTCGTTTCAAGTAAAAAAGGGCAGAGGCTCGGCGATATGGTTGCAGGGACTTCAGTAATTACCCTGAAAAATAAAATTAATATCAGCCATACCATTTTAGAAGAAATAGAAGAAACCTATGTTCCAACCTATCCTCTCGTTATTAAATTGTCAGACAACGATATGCGTATCATAAAGGAAACATTTTTAAGGGCTGAAGCCAAAAATGATTATGAGATTATTTACAAATTAGTTTATAAAATTGAAAGTGTTACCGGAATCAAAAATCAGTCGATTGGAGATCCGGCCGGTTTTATCCGCACTGTTTTAAAAGATTATAATTTCTATACACAGAATATGTAAAAAATACAATGTCAATATCAATGACAATTTTAAGTTGAATTAAAAATATTTTTAATCTTAGAAGCTTAGCTACTTAGAATCTTAGAACTTTATAATCATGTTCCACCTTTTAGATATTATCGGTACAATGGCGTTTGCTATGTCAGGTGCTTTAACAGCCATGAATAAAAGACTGGATCCGTTTGGTGTTTTTATAATAGCTTTTGTTACGGCAGTTGGCGGCGGAACCCTTCGAGATGTTCTGATTGGAAGAACTCCGGTTGGATGGATGCTGGATTTGAAATATGTTTATGTGATTATTTTAGGATTTGGATTGGCAATTCTGTTTAGAAAAAAATTCGATAAACTTCGTACTTCACTATTTTTATTTGATACAATCGGATTAGGCGTTTTTACTTTAATCGGACTTGAAAAAGGAATCTCAATTGGACTGCATCCTGTAATTTGTATTGCCTTAGGAACAATGACGGCCTGTTTTGGAGGAGTAATTCGTGATATTTTGTGTACAGAAATCCCAACGATTTTCAGAAGGGAAATTTATGCCACGATTTGTATTTTCGGCGGAATTGTATTTTTTGCTTTGCGAAGTCTGGATTTGGATAAAGATATTTTATATTTAGCGACTTCAGTTGTTATAATTTCGGTACGTTTGATGGCTGTAAAATTCAAATGGTATCTACCGGCATTCGATCATAAATAAATAGTAAATTGAATAAATATATAGTAAAAAAATATACTGAAAACGATTATAAAATATGGAATGACTTTATTGCTCAGGCCAAAAACGCTACGTTTTTATTTCATCGGGATTTTATGGAATATCATAAAGATCGTTTTGAGGATTATTCTTTAATGGTTTTAGAAGGTAAAAAATTAGTAGCAGTTTTACCGGCAAACAGAGTGGGAAATACTCTTTATTCACATCAGGGATTGACGTATGGAGGTTTGGTTTATAAAGAAAGTTTAAAGTTGTCAGCCGTGATTGATATTTTTAAAAGCGTTTTGTTTTTTTTGAAAGAGAATGCTATTCAGAAATTACAGTTGAAATTAATTCCCTCGATTTACCATCAAAAGCCGGCCGAGGAATTGAATTATATTTTATTTTTAGTAAAAGCGCGATTAATTCGAAGAGATACTTTGGGAGTTATTGATTTGTCCAAAAAAATATTGATTGCATCTGGCAGAAAAGAAGGAGTTGTAAAAGGGCAAAAGAATAAATTAGAAATAAGAGAAGTTGATAATTTTGAATTATTCTGGAATTCTGTTTTGATTCCAAATTTAACTTTGAAACATCAGGCAAAACCAGTTCATACCCTAGAAGAAATTACAAAATTGAAACTTTTATTTCCAGAAAAAATACGTCAATTCAATGTGTATGAAAATGGAGTTATTATAGCCGGAACTACTATTTTTGAGAGCTCGATTGTTGCTCATTGTCAATATATTTCAGGAAAAGGGGATAAAAATAGATTGGGAGGACTTGATTTATTGCTGTACTATTTAATTACAGAAGTTTTTAAAAATAAGCAGTTCTTTGATTTCGGATCTTCTAATGAAAATCAAGGCAGAAAGCTGAATAATGGCTTGTCTTATTGGAAGGAAAGTTTTGGAGCAAATATTGTTGTTCATGATTTTTATGAATTAGAAACTTCAAATGATAATTTATTAGATAATGTTTTAAAATGATAAAATTCCTTGATCTAAAAAAAATTAACGAACCTTACGAAGCTGCTTTTCAGGATAAGTTGAAATTGGTTTTGGAAAATGGCTGGTATATTTTAGGAAAAGAAACAGAAATATTTGAAAATGCTTTTTCAGCTTATTGTAATTCAGAATATTGCATAGGTGTAGGGAACGGTTTTGATGCTTTGGTTTTGATTTTTAAAGGTTATATTCAATTAGGCAAACTGAAAAAAGGAGATGAGGTTATTGTTCCGGCAAATACTTTTGTTGCTAGTATTTTAGCCATTTTAGAAGCAGGTTTGATTCCGGTTTTTATTGAACCTAAATTAGAAACGTACAATATTAATCCGGATTTAATTTCTGAAAAACTTACATCTAAAACGAAGGCAATTTTAGTTGTTCATCTGTATGGACAATTAGCAGAAATGACGGCTATTAAGGAAATCGCAAATCAAAATAATTTATTGGTGATCGAAGATGCGGCTCAGGCACATGGTGCAGTTTTAGATCTGACATCATCGGGAAGAGTTCAGAAGGTAGGAAATCTTTCCCATGCTGCGGCTTTTAGCTTTTATCCTGGAAAGAATTTAGGTGCTTTAGGCGATGGAGGAGCAGTTACGACAAATGACGATAAATTGTCAAAAACGATTCAATCGCTTAGGAATTATGGCTCTGAAGCAAAATATCAAAATGAATACCTTGGTGTAAATTCAAGAATGGATGAGCTGCAGGCTGCTTTTCTGAATGTGAAACTCCCCAATTTAGATACTGAAAATAGTATGCGAAGAGCGATTGCTAAACGTTATTTGGCAGAAATAAAAAACGAAAAGATTGAATTGCCATTTTGGGATTATTCTGAAAACCACGTTTTTCATTTGTTTGTTATCCGTACAGAACACAGAGATCATTTACAAGACTATTTATCAAAAAACGGAATTCAGACCATGATTCATTATCCGATTTCGCCACATAAGCAAAAAGCCTTTTCAGACTGGAATCATTTATCTTTTCCGGTTACTGAAATGATACACAATGAAGTTTTGAGTTTACCAATAAGCCCTGTAATTACTAATGATGAGGTGAGTTTCATAATAGAGGCTTTAAATAAATATTAAAATGGGGTTTTTGAAAAACATATTCCAAACCGATTTATTTAAAATTACTTCGCTAAATAGTTTAAGTGTATTGTTAAGGATAGGGATTGGTGTGATTACTTCAAAATTATTAGCGATTTTTGTTGGAGCAAACGGAATGGCTCTGGTAGGTAATCTTAGGAACTTTACATCATTATTGGAAGGTATATCAACATTAGGATTTCAAAATGGAATTGTAAAATATGTAGCTGAATGCAAAGAGAAAAATGATCAACTCCAAAAACTTATTTCAACTGTTTTTATCAGCTTGTTGACAGTTGCAGTTATTTTGAGTTTTGCCATGTATTTTTTGTCAGGGTTTTGGAACAGTCAAATTTTTGGAACAGATATTCGATACCAGATAGTTTTTAAAGCAATAGCATTGGCTTTGCCATGGTATGCAGTTTCTGTTTTTTTACTTTCGCTAATTAATGGTTTAGGAAAGTTTAAGAAAGTAATTTGGATAAATATCATTGGAAATATAATAGGCTTACTGGTTTCAGTTATTATGATTTTAAATTTTAGAACATTGGGAGCCTTGCTTTCAATAGTTATTTCTCCTGCATTATTGTTTTTTGTTGCTTTTTACTTTGTAAATAAAGAATTCAATTTTTTCAGCATAATCCGATTTCGGTATGTTGATTTTCAAATTATAAAAAGCTTGTCTTCTTATTCCCTTATGGCTTTGGTTTCTTCGATTTTTGGACCATTAATATATCTAACCATACGAACAAACGTAATTGAAGTTGTTGGCTTGGAACATGCTGGTTTCTGGGAAACAATCACCAGGATTTCTACTTATTATATGATGTTTATTACGACCATATTATCGGTTTATTTTTTTCCAAAACTGGCTTCAGCTGAAAGTAGAGAAGATACTAAAAAAATTTTTTGGAGTTTTTACAAAAATATTTTGCCTTTTTTTGCCTTACTTTTATTAGTGATTTATTTGGTACGTTTTTTTATTATTAAGTTGCTTTTTACAAATGAATTTTTGCCGGTTACAACTTTATTCTTTTGGCAATTATTAGGAGACTTTCTAAAGGCGGCGTCATGGATTTTAGGATATCAGTTTTTAGCAAAAAAGATGACAAAAGCTTTTGTTTTTTCAGAAATTTTTTCGCTAGTTGTCTTATATTTTATGAGTAATTATTTGGTTACTCATTTAGGAATACAGGGAATAGTTATAGCTCATGCTCTCGAAAATTTTATTTACCTGTTGGTTCTGGTTATTTATTTTAGGAGAAGTTTATTTTAGATTATAATTATTTTGTTTAATAGTTATATTATTGACAAATATTAAAATTAATTACATGTTATTTAATTCAATAACTTTTGCTTTATTTTTTCTGGTTGTTTATCTCCTGTACTGGTTTGTTTTCAATAGAAATTTAAGACAGCAAAATCTATTTTTATTAACGGTAAGTTTATTCTTTTACAGCTTATGGGACTGGCGCTTTATAATACTATTGCTTTTTTCAATATGCTTAGATTTTTTTACAGGAAATAAGATTTATAAAAATTCAGGTAGTAAACTAAAAAAGAGATTATGGCTTTGGCTAAGTATACTGATTAATTTAGGTTTGCTGGGTTTTTTTAAATACTTCAATTTTTTTATTGATAATTTTTCTGGCTTTGTGACTCTTTTAGGCTTAAAACCTAATATTGGATTATTAGAAATAATTGTTCCAATAGGAATATCATTTTATACTTTTCACGGATTGTCTTATGTCATTGATATTTATAAAGAAAAAATAAAACCTGTAAATAGTTTTATTGATTATGCTCTTTTTGTTAGTTTTTTTCCTTTATTAGTAGCAGGGCCTATTGAAAGAGCAACACATCTTTTACCGCAGATTCAGCAAAACCGTTTTTTTAGCTACAATAAAGCTACTAATGGATTACGGCAGATATTATGGGGATTAGTAAAAAAAGTAGTAATAGGTGACACCTGTGGAGAATATGTAAATCTGATTTTTGACAACCCTTCTCATCACAATGGGAGTACTCTTTTTTTAGGAGCTTTATTATTTTCATTTCAAATATACGGTGACTTTTCAGGATATACAGATATTGCTCTGGGAACTGCCAGATTGTTAGGTATAGATTTGCTTCAGAATTTCTCTTATCCCTATTTTTCCAGGGATATTGCAGAATTTTGGAGACGTTGGCACATTTCTTTGTCAAGCTGGTTTAAAGATTATGTCTATATTCCGCTTGGAGGTTCCAGAGGTTCCAAAATACAGCAAGTCAGGAATGTTTTTATAATCTTTATGCTTATTGGGTTTTGGCATGGTGCAAATTGGACTTTTATTCTTTATGGTTTAATAAATTTTATATATTTCCTTCCTTTACTTTTGTTAAACAAAAATAGAAAAAATATAAAAATTGTGTCTGTTAATAATTTAAAATCAAAATTCATTACATTTTGCAATATTTTGTTGACTTTCGGATTGGTATCTTTTGCAAGAGTTTTTTTTAGATCTAAAAATTTGGAAGATGCATTTTTTTATTTTTCTAATATGTTTTCAAAATCATTATTCTCTTTTCCTGATATTTTTCCAAAAACGGTCTTTGCTCTTTTAATTTGTTTTATCTGCATTGAATGGCTTGGAAGAAAAGATTCATTTGCAATAGAAAAGATTTGTTTAAATTGGAAAAAACCTTTAAGAATTAGTTTTTATTATACTTTGGTGTTCTTGATTTTTTATCATATTGGTAAAGATTTTCAATTTATATATTTTCAATTTTAATGAATAAGTTTATAATTAAAACAATATTGTTTTTATTTCCTTTAATAGTAATATTATTGGGTATCGAATTGTTCTATAGATTCATACCAAACAACTATGTTGTTAAGAATCAAAATATACAAGAAAGATATAATGATATTGAGGTGTTAATTTTAGGCAATTCACATTCCTTTTATGGATTAAATCCTGTTTTCTTTGATAAACCAACCTTCAATTTGTCCAATATTAGTCAGACATTATACTTTGATAAGCTTTTATTTGAAAAACATTTTAAGAATTTAAAAAAACTTAAATATGTTATTTTGAATGTTGAATATACTGTGCTTAGTCAATTAGATGATACAAGTGAAGATACCTGGCGAAAATATTATTACCAATACTACATGGATTTACAAGTGCCCATAATTTCGAATTTAGATCCAAAACGTTTTTTTATTTCATCCACCAGAAATTTCAACACTAATATAAAGTTAGTTAAACGTTACTTCTTGGAAAAAACTATTGTAGATTGTGATGAAAATGGATTTGCATTAAATTATATCAAAGAAAATAGATTACAAAATATTAAAGAAATAGCTCCAGTTATCGTAACTAAACATGAAGATAATTCGGTTGATTTTACTAAAAATTTATCAAGGATTCAATCGATTATTGATATATGTAATACAAGGGATATAAAAGTGATTATTGTAAATATGCCCGTTTCCGGTTTTTATGCTAAAGGTTTGAATCAAAAAAAGTTAAATAAGATATTTGATTCCTGCATTTTATTTAAGAAGAAAAATTCAAATGTTGAGTATGTAAATTTATTTAAAGACAAAAGATTTCAAATTAATGACTTTTATGATCCGGATCATTTACATAATGAAGGGGCTAAGAAGTGTTCTATTATAATAAATGATATTATTAACAAAAATAAAGACTAATGTTAAAAAGTAGTTTCCCACATCTGAATATATTTTTGGGTAATTTTGATGTACTCATGCTCTGTTTCTATAAAAATTCTGGCTCGTTTTCCAATTGCTATTAATTCTGCAGGGTTTTCTATTAAAAATGATAATTCTTTGACTAGGTGATCTACATCAGGAATTGCATTTATGCAAACTCTGTCAGTTAGCTTATAATAGTTCATAAATTCAGTCTCTGCTCCAGTAAAGACTACTTTGCCTTTTGCCATTGCTTCTAATGCATTATACCCCTGATCATAGCCATAAACCTGATCTAAAAGAATATGTGCCTTATTGTAAATAGCTATATACTCGTTATATGGAATACTTCTGGTAATTATAGTTTCAACTTTTTGAGGATACTTTTTTGAAATAATTTCCAAAGCTTTTTCAAAATAAACAGTCCCTTTTTTGATACTGCTTCCAGTGTTAATACCTAAAAAAATTATAATTTTTTCTGAGGTCTCTAAATGTTTAAATTTTAGTTTATTAGTATTAACAGGGTTTGGAATTAAACAGGTTTGAAACCCCATTTTTTCCATTGGAATTTTATAATCTAAATCAGAAGTAACTATCTTGAGAACATTTTTGGTAACAAATTCAAATAAATTACGATAATTTTTTTGTGTGTATTTTAAAGAATATAAAAACTCTTTTTTCAATTTTGGATTATAAAGTAATGGAGTCAAAATGGAATATCGGAGTTCATTCTTCAATAAATAGTCAATAACTGGAGTTTCATCTCCGCAGACTAAAAGTATTGCTTTTTTATTTTGAGAAAATATCTTTTTAAACAAATGTTTAGAAAAAAAAGGGTAAGTTTCAATTGCATCCGAGTTGATTAACTGTACTATATCAAAATTCCTTAACTGTGGCAAAAATAAATAAAAACGGATGCCTCTTTCTAATTTCATCAAATCTATACTCAATATTTTACTGCAAAACCCAGAGAATTTTCGGGTAAGCCAATAATTAGTAAAAAAAAATGGTCTTACAGAAAAATCAACATCAAATTTTTTAAAATGATCTCCATCTCCAATAATATATGCATCGTGGCCTAATAGCTTTAATCCTTCTTTTAAAGAGTTATGTAATCTGCTGTATTCCCCAATTAAAAGTATTTTCATATGGCAACCATAAATTTTTATATTTGTGTAAATATACTATCAAATTGGGAAAAGAATTTAAAAAAGAGGATTTGGAAATTGTAATTTCAACAATGAATAGAACTAATTTAGATTTTCTAATTCCAATGTTTCCTTTTGGTCATTTTTCTGATTTTTCTATCCTGATAATTAATCAGACATCTGAAAATAATTTACTGAATTCGGATTTTTCCTCTGTTCAGGTAATCAATTCGTATGAAATTGGGCTTTCTAAGAGTCGGAATTTAGGATTAGAAATGAGTAAAAAAAGTATACTTTTAATTTCAGACGATGATGAAATTTTTAAAGAAGGATTTGATGTTTTAATAGTTGATACCTATAATAATTATCCTAATGCTGTTGTGGCTGGTTTTCAAATTGAAAATCCTGATGGAAATTTGTTCAGGAAATATTTAAAAGAGACCAAAAGCAATCTTACTAAATTTGATTTATTTGGCATTTTTTCTTCAGAAATAACTATAAATAAAGTGTTTTTGGAAAAAGTGAATGTTAAATTTGATACCAATTTTGGTTTGGGAGCCAACTTTTCAATGGGAGAGGAAGCTGTTTTTTTAATGGATTTAAAAAAAAAGAATCAACAATTGATTTATATGCCAAAAGTTATTGCAATAAATCCATCAATTACAACGACTGACAGATTAAATTTTGAGGAGAGGTATTACATACAAGGAGCATTTTTAGCCAGAGTTTTAAAAAGAAATTATAGATTTCATTTAGCAATAAAACTTTTTTTCGATTTAAAACAGCGAAAGTTAAAAATAACTCAAATTTCAAAAGCAATTAAAAATGCTAAATTAGGAAAAAAGGATTTTTATAAATTACAAAACAAAAAAAATGCTTGATAATATTCAATTAATAGACTTACCCGTAATAGAAGATGTTCGTGGTAATCTTGCATTTCTTCAAAATGATGTATTGCCGTTCGAGCTAAAGCGGGTTTATTACCTCTTTGATGTTCCTAGTAATGCCTATAGAGGAGGACATTCGCATATTGATCAGCAGTCAATTGTAATAGCACTAAGTGGTAGTTTTGAAGTTGTTCTTGATGATGGTTTTAAAAGAAAAAGTTTTTTTCTAAATAAGCCAAATATAGGTTTGCTAATCCCAACAGGAATTTGGAGGGAATTACAAAATTTTTCATCAGGAGCGGTTTGCCTTGCCGTGGCTTCTGATGTTTTTATCGAAGAAGATTATATTCGAGACTATAATGCTTTTTTAGCCACTAAAAAATGAAAATTTTATATATAACTTCCGTAGTTTCAACTTCCGGCGGTGTGGAAAAAATACTGGCTCAAAAATCGGATTATTTTGTGGAAAATGGTAATTACGAAATTTCGATTATTTACAATGAAGTTTTGGAAAGGCAGACTTTCTATCAATTTAATGAGAAAGTAAAGCTTAATAATTTAAGACTTAATAAGAAGTCTTTGTTTTATGTATTTAAATTTAGAAAAACTGTTAAGAAGATTATTAATAATTATTGTCCGGAGATAATTGTCGTTTCAGATAATGGATTGAAAGGCTTTCTGATTCCTTTGTTTATAAAAACTAAAGTCCCTGTTTTATTGGAGGTTCATGGTTCTAAAACTGAAATCATAAATAGAAAACATTCTTTGCTAAGATTTTTAAAAAGAAAAATACATTTACTAATTAAAACTTTTGCAATTACAAAATTCGATCGGGTAATATTTCTAAGTAAAAAAAGTGCTGCTGAATGGAATTTTTATAAAGCTAAAATTATTCCCAATTCATTGTGGTTTGAACCGAATTTGCAAAGTTCTCTAACTTCTAAAGTTGCCATTGCAATAGGAAGGCATTCTTATGAGAAAGGTTTAGATAGATTATTGCCAATTTGGAAAGAAGTAAGTAAACAAAATCCAGATTGGAAATTAAAAATTTACGGAGATTTTACGGAAGATACTACGTTTTTAAAAAATGAAATAGATAAACTGCAGCTTCAGGACATAGTTGATTTGTTATTACCTGTTAAAGATATTGAAAAAGTATACGAAGAGGCCTCAGTTTTTTTAATGACTTCAAGATTTGAAGGTTTTGGATTGGCACTTTTGGAAGCAATGTCTTTCGGTTTAGCAGTAATTTCCTTTGATTGCCCGATTGGTCCCGGTAACCTTATTGAGAATAATGTAGATGGAATTCTAATTCCGGATAATGATTCAGAATTATATATAAAAAGGCTTGATTTTTTAATTAAAAATAAGGAATTGCAAAATCAGTTAGCCAAGAATGCAGTAAAAAAGGCATCTGCTTTTTCAAAAATCGAAATTATGGACCTTTGGGAAGAATTATTTAAAGAAGTTCTGTCGAGATGATTTTAAATGGCAATAATACCCTAATTTATAAATATCGAACCAAAATAAAGAAGGTTTTTCAGAAAGTAAATTAGATTCTATTTTTGATTTTATTTTTGAAAATATATAAGCTGTAATGCTTGTTAGTTTTAGATTTTCCAATTTTTGCTGAACAGCAATTATCTTACTCTCTGTTGCTGATATTTTATTTGATTTTTCTAAAAGCACAAGATTTTCAAGAGCTGTTATTGTTTTTTTTAAAAATAATGATGAGTTTTCTAAATTCAAATGAAAAGCAGGGTTTTCGATGTGGGTTACCAAAATTTTATTGACTTCTAATTTCTTCAGAAAAGATAAGTCTTCATAACCGTATTTTGTTATAGTGGAGTCAAAAGGATGTTGCAAGAGTAGTTCTTTTTTTAATAATAAATTAGAAGTTAATGCTCTAATATTAGGTTTTTTTCTTCTGTTTTCTAAAGAAACATACTCTCTCTTATGACCATAAATCCAGCGTAAAAGTTGTTCCTTTTCCGGTCTCTTTGTTTCATATACTATTCCTCCAAAAATAGCAGGACTGTTATTATGTATATTTAAAATATAATTTTCTATAAAATTGGAATCTCTCGGAAACATATCAGAATCTAAAAATAGTAACCAGGAAAATGTAGCTTTGGATACCAGATAATTTCTGTTTTGTGCCCTTCCTAAATTGGTTGTATTTGAAGAAAAAGAGCAATTTTTTAATGTATTTATTTTATTGTTATCTACTAAAAAACTATTGGAACAATCATCCTGACATAAAATTTCAAATTTTATATTACAATTGAAGCACTGCTTTTGAAGTTCAAAAACAAGTGGAAATGCATTATAATTATAAACAGGAATAAGGATAGAAAGCATCAAAAACCGATTATTTAAATATATTTGTAAAGAAATGTTTTTTATTAAAACATGCTGTAAATATATTATCAATTTTGAATTCTAAAAAAACAAAATGAATTTAAGAAGTATTTATTATTCCCTTTCGCCAAAATCAAGATTTCTGGTTAGAAAAATATATTATTATCCGGTTGATATTGTTGATAATATTTTGGGAAAGAAAAATAAGTATGTTCCCAATAAAGGAGATATTTTTATTGGATCTGGCAATTTTTTAGCACAAGGAAAGCATCATCTTGAACTCCTAAATAAGTATGCAGATCTTAAGGAAGACCATTCAGTACTGGATATTGGCTGCGGAATTGGCAGAGCTGCTGTTGCACTGACCCAATATTTGTCAGTAGAAGCTAAATATGAAGGATTTGATGTTGTTGAAAAAGGAATAATTTGGTGTAAAAAACATATTACCAATGACTATCCTAATTTTAATTTTCGATACATTCCTTTAAACAATGATTTGTATCACTTTACTGATGATAAGGCTGAAAATTTTGTTTTTCCTTATGAAGATAATTCTTTTGATACAATATTTTTGTTTTCAGTTTTCACACACATGCAGCCTTTAGAAGTACAAAATTATTTTAATGAAATTCAAAGGGTTTTGAAGCCAGGTGGAAAATGTCTTGGGACTTTCTTTTTATATAATGATGAAAATGAAGAAGCGATTTCAAGCAAAAAAAACAAAATCAATTTTCCTTATGAACGTGAGAATTACAGGCTGATGAATGAAAAAGTACCTTCTGCCAATATCGCTTTCGATGAAAAGTATATTGACAAAATGATAAAAATTGCAGATCTAAAACTGGAAAATAAAATATATGGAAACTGGTCAAAAAGAACCTGTGAAGGTTTATTTGATTTTCAGGATATTTTAGTATTTAAAAAAGAGTAGAGGAAAGTTTATACACTTCGCTGCACAACCTCAAAAATTCTTTCATCTTCGCATTTCAGAGTTTTAGATGGGAATTTCATCAGTAATGCATAATCATGTGTCGCCATAATAATGGTTTTTCCGTTGGCATTGATTTTTTTCAATACTTCTAAAACTTCAGAACTTGTTTGCGGATCAAGGTTTCCGGTTGGTTCATCGGCAAGGATAAACTCAGGGTCGTTTAATAAAGCTCTCGCAATCGCCACCCTTTGTTGTTCTCCTCCAGAAAGCTGATGCGGCATTTTGTTCAGGAAATCTTTCATACCTACTTTATCCAGAACTTCGTCGATTTTATGCTGCATAGCTTCTTTTTCTACCCAGCCTGTTGCTTTAAGCACAAATAACATATTATCTTTTACAGTTCTGTCCGGAAGTAATTTGAAATCCTGAAATACAATTCCGATTTTACGTCTCAGATACGGAATCTGGCTTTCTTTTAAATTAGCTAAATCAAATTCAACAATATGTCCTTCACCTTCAGAAAGAGGTAAATCACCATATAAAGTTTTCATGAAACTACTTTTTCCGGAACCTGTTTTTCCAATTATGTAGATAAATTCGCCATGCTCAACTTCTAAATTGATATGTGATAAAATTCTTCTTCCTTCCTGAAATATAGTGACATCTTTAAGGGATAGTACGGTTTCTGACATGATAAAATTGATTTGAATGTAAAAGTAATAAGTTAACGGTTGGATTCAAAATAAATTTTAATCATTTAAACAGAAAAATATTTCATAGCCAAAAGTATAGAAAGATCTACTTTATCACTAAACTATCTTATTCTAAACGAATTGGTTTGGGAAATTTACAAACCGTATTTTGAGGCTTATAAAGCATAAAAAATTAAAAACTTAAAACTTTTGTTCATAATAAAAGCTTAAAACGTTTCGTTATAAACGGTATAAAATGATACATTTGAATACTAAATATAATTAAAATGCGTAAAATTTTCTGGTTCTTTTTAATACCATTCGTCCTTTTTTCGGCTATGGTTTCGGCACAAAAATCAGCCATATATACCTACGAATTAAAGGATTTTGATAAAGCACTGGCTTTATATAATGACAAACAATATGCTTCGGCCCAGCATATTTTTCAAAATGTGAAAAATGAGGCCACGACAGAAGAAGTTAAATCAGATTGTGCGTATTACATCGCCAATTGCGCGATAAGAACGAATCAGGCAAATGCTGATGAATTAATGGAAAGATTTGTTGAAGATTATCCAACAAGTACCAAGCAAAACCAGGCCTATATTGAGGTTGCGCATTATTTCTTTGAGCAGGGAGATTATCCAAAAGCACTGCAATGGTTTGACAGGGTTGATGAAAGTTACATGAGTAAATCTGATCTGGATAAATTTAATTTCCAAAAAGGATACAGTTATTTCAATGCCAAAAAGAAAAAAGAAGCCACAACATATTTTAATAAAGTCGTGAATTCTCCTGAATTTGGTTCGCAAGCCAAATATTATTTAGGTTTTATGGCTTATGAAGGCGATGATTACAAAGAAGCAACTAAATATTTTGATGAGGTTTCGGGCGAAGAAAAATACAAGGAAAAGCTATCCTATTTTCAGGCTGATATGAATTTTAAATTAGGAAATTTTCAAAAAGCAATCGAGCTGGGACAAGCGGCAATGGCGAAGTCGAATGCACTTGAAAAGTCTGAATTGAATAAAATTATTGGCGAAAGCTATTTCAATCTAAAACAATACGGTAAAGCGATTCCATATCTGGAGCAATACGCAGGACGAAAAGGAAAATGGAATAATACCGATTTCTACCAGTTAGGGTATGCGTATTACGAGCAAAAAGACTACGAAAAAGCGATTTCCCAATTCAATAAAATCATTGAAGGTAAAGATTTTGTAGCGCAGAACGCCTATTATCATTTAGGTTTGGCTTATCTGAATACAGGTAAAAAACAAGAAGCTTTAAATGCGTTTAAAAATGCTTCTGAAATGGATTTTAATGCTCAAATACAGGAAGATGCAGCTTTAAATTATGCTAAATTAAGCTATGATATCGGGAATCAATACCAAACTGTTCCGGGGATTTTGCTTGATTTCCTTAAAAAATATCCAAATAATTCAAGCCGTTCAGAAGTTGAAAAATTATTGGTGGATTCTTATATTTCAACTAAAAATTACAAAGAAGCTTTGGTTTTATTAGAAAAAAACAGAACTCCGGAAAATAAATTAGCGTACCAAAAAGTACTTTTTTACAGAGGTTTAGAATTATATAACGAGTCGAATTATACTGAAGCGTTAAAAATGTTCAATGGTGCTGTTAAAGAACAAAAGAACCCTGAATTTACAGCCCGTGCTACTTTCTGGAAAGCAGAGTCTGAGTATGTAACCGATGATTTTAGAAATGCATTATTGAGTTATAAACAGTTCGCAGGTTTAGCTGCGGCTAAAGAAACAGACGAATATAAAAACATTAATTATAATATTGGGTACACGTATTTTAAACTGAAAGAATACGATCAGGCAGGAAATTCATTTCAGGCTCAGATTGATAATGCTCCCGGTGATAAAGTTCGTTTAAACGATTCATATTTGCGTTTAGGAGATTGCCGATTTGTAACTTCAAAATATGCCCAGGCAATGGAGGCCTATGGAAAAGCAATCAGTGCAAAAGGTGTTGATGCGGATTATGCACAGTTTCAAAGAGCGATTTCTTATGGATTCATGTCCAGAAATGACAAGAAAATTGACGAGTTAAATAATTTTCTTCAGATGTATAAAAAATCCGAATATCGTGATGATGTTTTGTTCGAATTAGCAAATACGTATGTGGCTGATAAAAAGAACGATCAGGCTATTAAAACTTATGATCAGCTGATTTCAGAATATAAAAACGGGTCGTTTACTTCAAAATCAATTTTAAGACAAGGTTTGATTTATTACAATTCAGATCGCGACGAACAGGCTTTGACAAAATTCAAAAAAGTAGCTGCTGAATTCCCAAAAACTCCCGAGGCTTTGGAAGCAGTTTCTACAGCGAGATTAATTTATGTTGATTCCGGAAAAGTAGATGAATATGCAACATGGGTTCGAACGCTGGATTTTGTTTCAGTTACAGATGCCGAGCTAGACAATGATACTTATGATGCTGCTTTCAAGCAATACAGTCAAAACAATAGTAAACAGGCAATTACCGGTTTTTCAGGTTATGTAAGCAAATTTCAATCAGGACTACATTCATTAGAAGCTAATTTTTATCTGGCACAATTGCTTTATGCAGAAGGCTCAGAAACAAAGTCAATTTCAAATTATCAATATGTAATAGGACAGCCGAGAAATGAATTTACGGAACAATCACTAAATAAACTGGCTCAGATTTTCCTGAAAGCAAAAGATTGCGATAAAGCAATTCCGGTTTTAGTTCGCTTAACCGAAGAATCTGATTCTGCTCAGAATCAGAATTTTGCTCAGGCTAATTTGATGAAATGTTATTATGATAAAAAAGATTATAATAATTCGGTTGTGTATGCTGATAAAGTTTTACAAAATGCAAAAGCAGATGCTAACGTAAAAGCAGATGCACAAATTATAGTGGCAAGGGCAGCAATGCAAAGCGGAGATGAAGATAAAGCAAAAGCAGCTTATGCGAAATTATCAACAACATCAAAAGGAGAATTAGCAGCAGAGGCTTTGTATTATGACGCTTATTTTAAAACAAAAGAAGGCAAATTTGATGCTTCGAATGTATCAGTTCAGAAATTAGCAAAAAACTATTCGGCATACAAATATTATGGAGCGAAGAGTTTGGTTCTAATGGCGAAAAACTTTTACGGATTAAAAGACAGCTATCAGGCAACGTATATTCTGGATAACGTAATCAATAATTTTACAGATTATCCGGATGTGGTTGAAGAAGCGAAAACAGAGCTAAACGCAATCAAACTGGAAGAGTCTAAAACGAATTCGTCTATCAACAAATAATGTAATGTAAGATGTGAAATGTAAGCACAAACGCATTTTACATCTCACAAATAACATTTCACAATAAAAATTATGAGTTTACCTTTTTATATAGTTGATGTTTTTACAGATAAAAAATATGCCGGAAATCAGTTGGCTGTTTTTTTAGATGCCGGAAATCTCAGTTTAGAAGAAATGCAAAAGATCGCAAGTGAAATTAATTTTGCCGAAAGCACTTTTGTTACCAAATTGGATAAAGAAAATAATAAAGCCGATATTAAAATATTTGCACCATCTCAGGAAATGATGTTTGCTGGTCATCCGGTAATTGGAACTTCATGGGTTTTAATGAATAAAATATTAGATAATTCACCAGTTGGAATTAAGCTGAATGTCCCAATTGGGCCAATTGAAATTCATCAGAAAGAAGATTTGATTTGGCTCAAATCTGCACAGCCTAAATTTTGGGATATTTTTTCGAAGGAATATTTTACATTATTCACTAATCTGAAAAATAGCGATTTTGAAAATCAGTTCCCAATTCAGGAAGTGACGACCGGTAGCGCCTTTGTACTGGTTGGATTAAGTAGTAAAAGAGCATTAGAAAGCTTGGTTCTGGATAAAGATAAAACAGATGAATGGCTGAAAAAGCATTGTAAAACAACACATCAGGCTTTATATTTTTATTATCTGGAAGGCGAAAAATTGTTTAGCAGATTGATGTATATAGAACATAATCAACTAATGGAGGATGCGGCTACTGGCAGCGCGAGTACATGCTTGCAGGCTTATCTTTTAAAAAATCATAAACCGGAATTAGAATTAATCAATTATCAGGGGGATTATATACACCGTCCTTCGCAAATTTATTTTAAAGGGAAATTAACCGGAAATGAATTTGATATTAAAATAGGCGGAAAAACCCGGTTTATTGCAAAAGGCCAATGGGAAGTCTGATAATTAGAGAATTTAAGAATTAGAAAATTAGATAACAGAATATAATAGAATTGTAAAATGTAAAAAGTAAGCTCAAAAGCATTTTACATTTGACAGAATACATTTTACAAAAAAGTATAAAATATGAAAATTAATTTCCAGAATAAAACCATCATTTTGATTTTGCTGTTTGTTTTTCAGTTTTCACTTGCCCAAAAGAAAAATGAAAATATTGGAACAGAAACAGTAAACGTAGTTAAACCCTATTCGCCTACTATATCAGATGCTGATAAAGTAAAAGAAACCCCATCGCTTGATGATTCGGGAAATCAGCCAAAAGAAACTATAAAATACAGTATTTTGTCAGTTCCTGTGGCTTCGACTTTTACACCTTCAAAAGGAAAAGCTGCCAACGTAGAAAAATCAAAACAGGAACGTTTGTTTAATAATTATGCGACTGTGGGTGTTGGAAATTACAGTTCGCTTAATGCTGAATTGTTTGTGAATCAGGATTTAGGAAATAATGATTTTGTATCAGGGATGCTTCGCCATCATTCATCGCAAGGCGGAATTAAAGATGTGCTTCTGAATGATGAATTTTATGATACAGCATTAAACGTTGGATATGGTCAATACAACCGGGATATGTCATGGAATGTGGAATTAGGATATCAAAATCAAATTTACAACTGGTACGGACTACCGAAGGATTTTGGAGCATCTTTGATTCCTCAGGATCGTCTTGATTTAATAGATAAAATTAATCCCGGACATACTTACAACACCATTTCATTAGGAGGGAATTTTGAATTCAATGAAAGTGTTTTTAGTAAAGTAGCAACAAAATTTACGCACTTTTCGGATAGTTTTTCTTCCTCAGAAAATCGTTTTTATCTGAAACCGACTTTTAAAGTGGATGTGATGGACCAGTCAGTCAATACAAACGTGATTATTGACCACGTAAGCGGAAGTTTTGAAAATAATTATTTTAAAACAAATACAGATCCTGTAAAATATAGTCTGACCAATTTTGGAATTGAACCAAGTTTTGTGGTCAATGAAAACGACTGGACTTTAGAGTTAGGAGCAGGATTATATTATGCTTTGGATTCTGAAAATAGTGGGAACAAGTTTTATATCTATCCAAAAGTAAATGCTTCATATAAATTAGTTGGAGATTTAATGATCTTTTACACAGGAGTAAATGGAACCTTAACTCAGAATTCGTATGCCGATTTTGTAGCTGAAAATCCGTTTTTATCGCCAACATTAAATATGACACCATCAAGTACTCAATATAATGTTTTTGCTGGTTTAAAAGGGAAACTGGCTAACAACGTCAACTATAATCTGACAGGTTCTTACCTAAATGAAAAAAACAAAGCTTTGTTTAAAAGCAATGATTATACGGAAGATTTTTCAAACGAAAGTTATGCTTATGGAAATTCTTTTGGGGTTGTTTATGAAGACATCAGAACATTTCGTTTCTATGGAGAATTAAAAGCTGATTTCTCTGAAAATGTGACTTTTGGAGTCAACGGAACTTTTAATAGTTATAAAACGGATGAGCCTCTAGAAGCATGGAACCTGCCAACAATCAAGTTAGGTTCTAATCTTGACGTGAACATAACAAAACAATGGTATGCTGGTTTAAACGTTTTTTATGTAGGAGAGCGTAAGGATATGCAGTCAAATCTTGATTTAGTTACGGATCCGGCTGTAGTTACCTTGAAAGGCTATTTTGATGCCAATGCACATTTGGGATACAAATTTAGTGAACGTCTGACTTTCTTCTTAAAGCTGAATAACATTGGAAATCAGGCTTATGAAAAATGGCTAAATTATCCTGTTCAGGGATTCCAGGTGTTAGGTGGAGCGAACTACAAATTTGATTTCTAATCAAAAAAATAATATAAAAAAATAGCTTCCGATCTGGAAGCTATTTTTTTTGTAACTAAAAATATTTTTATTCCGTAAAAGGAATAGCAACTCTTAATTTATCCCAGCCTAAGTTTAAAACAACTCCTTTATCACCTTTTGTAAAAACCATTGAGAAAGCTTCTAAAGAATCTGTAGCTTGTGTTACAGGAACTTTCAATCTGGCTACATCGTTTGCTTCTTTATAAGAATAAGATCCCCAAACATTTAAATCTTTACTGATTATAATAGTGATATTGTCTTTTTCAGGAAGGGTAAATAAAGTATAACTACCTGCTTTTATCTTTTTATCTCCTAATTTCATGTCCTTATAGAAAGTGATTTCTGGTGCCTCATTTGCTCCAGTTCGCCATACTTTTCCTTCTGGAACAAGTTCGCTTAATGCACGCCCTTTTAGTTGTGGTCTGCTGTAAGTAATTTTTACAATTTTCGCAGCTTCTTTATAATCGTTAGGGTAAGCTGCTGCATCCATTGGACTTTTGTCTAAGTCAGGAAATTTTTGAGCATTGGCATTTAAAGATAAAAGCATTGTAAATGCAATTGCAATTGTGGTAATAATTGTAGATCTTTTCATAATGATAGTTAAAATTAATGAGTGCTAAAATTAGAGATTGTTTGTCAAAAAATAAAAAACATCGTGTTAATTTTTTACCGTGAACAAAATCGACTTAAATTGCTATGTAGTAAATAAAATTAGGATTGTTTCAGATCTGTAAACTAAAACCTTTGCATCTTTGTAACTTAAAAAACCTAGTATCTTTAAAATGACTTTCAAACAAAAAATACATTCTCATTATATGCAAATGGTCCAGGACCGAATCGATGTTTTCAGGGATATGATTTCAAATCTGACCGAAGATTCTAAAAATGATGCAAAAGGTTCAGCCGGAGATAAACACGAAACAGCATTGTCCATGATGCATATCGAGCAGGAAAAACTGACTAATAAGCTAAAAGAAGCAATTGCTCAAAAAGCAGTTTTAGATAAAATTGATGCTTCAAAAACAACAGAAAATATTATTTCCGGTAGTCTGGTAAAAGCTAACGGAATTTATTTGTACCTGAGTGTTGCCCTTCCAAAAATTGCAATTGACGGAATAAATGTTATTGCGCTTTCTCCACAATCTCCTTTGGGTGTCCATTTGATGGGAAATAGGGTTGGTTTTCAGTTTGAGATTAATAAGACGCATTATACAATTGAGAGTGTAGAGTAAAAAGATTCGGCTCAATCTGTCATTCCTAGGCACGAGGACACGAGCGATATCGAACTGGCGAAGCAATCTTCGCAAGTAATTCGACAAAGATTGGCATAAAATTTAAAGTTAATTGTTCAGGAAGAGATTACTTTTTAAACCAGTTTTATCTTCAAGATTAAAATTTTAAAGTTTGAGTCTTTTTTTGATGTTAAAATTTTACATTTAGTATGTAAATTGATTATTTCGATTGTTATTTGTAATTGATATTGCTATTTGTGTTTTTCAATTGTAACTAATACTCCATCTTTGCCCTATCAAAATAAAATTAAAAAGAAAAAATATAAAATTATGTGTGGAATTGTATGTGCCTTTGACTTAAAGCAAAAAGCCGAAACCTTAAGACCTCAAGTATTAGAAATGTCTAAAATCATTCGTCACCGCGGACCGGACTGGAGCGGAATTTACAGTAATGACAAAGCAATTCTTTCTCATGAGCGTTTGGCAATTGTTGATCCGGCTTCTGGAAAACAACCATTGTTTACAGAAGACAAAAAACTGGTTTTAGCTGCAAATGGCGAAATCTACAACCACAGAGAGCTTCGTAAACAATTTGCAGGAAAATATAACTTTCAGACTGAAAGTGACTGCGAAGTTATTTTGGCTCTTTACAAAGAAAAAGGACCTCATTTTGTTGATGAAATGAACGGAATCTTCGGATTTGCAATTTATGATGTTGATAAGGATGAGTATTTCATTGCTCGTGACCACATGGGAATTATTCCATTATACATTGGTTGGGATCAAAACGGGACTTTCTATGTTGCTTCAGAATTGAAAGCTTTAGAAGGATATTGTACAAAAATCGAGTTATTCCCTCCAGGACATTATATGACTAGTAAGGACGGTGAATTTGTGCAATGGTACAAAAGAGACTGGACAGAATATGATGCTGTAAAAGATAACGAAACTAGTATTCCTGCGATTAAAGAAGCGTTGGAAGCTGCGGTTCACAGACAATTGATGAGTGATGTTCCTTACGGAGTTTTACTTTCAGGCGGTTTAGATTCTTCTATTACATCGGCTGTAGCCAAAAAATTTGCGCAAAAACGTATTGAGTCTGATGATACTACTGATGCCTGGTACCCACAATTGCACTCTTTCTCAGTTGGTCTGGAGGGTTCTCCTGATTTAGCTGCAGCAAGAAAAGTAGCAGATCATATCGGAACCATTCACCACGAAATTAAATTTACAATTCAGGAAGGTTTAGATGCTGTTCGCGATGTAATTTATAACCTTGAAACGTATGATGTAACGACAGTAAGAGCTTCCACTCCAATGTGGTTAATGGCGAGAGTTATCAAATCAATGGGAATCAAAATGGTGCTTTCAGGAGAAGGTGCGGATGAGTTATTTGGAGGTTATTTATATTTCCATAAAGCGCCAAACGCAAGAGAATTTCACGAAGAAAACGTTCGTAAATTAGGTAAACTTCATATGTATGACTGTTTACGTGCTAACAAAAGTTTAGCTGCCTGGGGAATCGAAGGGCGTGTGCCTTTCTTAGATAAAGAATTTATGGATGTTGCTATGCGGATCAACCCACAGGATAAAATGATCAACAAAGAGCACCCGATGGAAAAATGGGTAGTTCGTAAAGCTTTTGAAGACATGCTTCCTGAAAGTGTTGCATGGAGACAAAAAGAACAATTTTCTGATGGGGTAGGATACAGCTGGATCGATACTTTGAAAGAAGTAGTTGCAAGAGAGGTTTCAGATGAGCAATTAGCAAACGCGAGATTCAAATTTCCGTTACAGACTCCAACTTCAAAAGAAGAGTATTATTATCGTTCTATTTTTACAGAACACTTTCCAAGTGATGCAGCGGCATTATGCGTTCCTCAGGAAGCGAGTGTGGCTTGTAGTACAAAAAT
The DNA here is from genome assembly GCF_027111255.2 of Flavobacterium flavigenum. Lineage (NCBI taxonomy): Bacteria > Pseudomonadati > Bacteroidota > Flavobacteriia > Flavobacteriales > Flavobacteriaceae > Flavobacterium > Flavobacterium flavigenum. The sequence goes on from NZ_CP114285.2 coordinate 4,485,967, forward strand.
TGCTTTGGAGTGGGATGAAGCTTTCAAAAACATGAATGATCCTTCTGGAAGAGCGGTTGCGAGTGTACATGATGATGCATATCAAAAATCATAATAAAGTTTTAGAACTTAATATTTACAGAAAAACGTTCTCTTTGAGGACGTTTTTCGTGGTTTAGAAACTTATTTTTAAATGTTTTTTTAAGATTATTTTGTTGAATATTAAGTGTTTGTTTGTGTTTTTATATTTGGCTTTTGCCGCAAGAATTTAGTAATGCAAACATAGGAAAATGTAATAAAAAGTGGATAATCCTAATTCAGGCGAAAAACTGAATGATGTACACCGGAATGCTGGTGCTGAAATCACAAAAACAGGTTGTTTGATAATTAAAAACGATTTTAGATTCTGCATTTAAATTTTGGAAAGATAATTTTAAAGAAACCGAAATGATATTTTTATGTTATTTCGGTTTTTTATGTTATTCCTATTTTCAGAATTTCGAATTTATGAAGTTTGGAATTTAATGGTGCCTTTTGGAATTTATTTTCTATAATTTTTAATAATTCTGTTAATAACTTAGGTGCTTTAAATACTATTTTAAGAGGTATATAAAATGCGTTTTCATATATTTGCGTGTTAAGACAATAATTACATTTTTTTAGAATAAATTATATGAGCGAAGAAATCAAGAAGAACAATTATTCAGCAGATAGTATTCAGGCATTAGAAGGAATGGAGCATGTAAGAATGCGTCCATCGATGTATATTGGAGATGTAGGGGTTCGAGGGCTTCACCATTTGGTTTACGAAGTTGTGGATAACTCTATTGATGAGGCGATGGGAGGTCATTGCGATACGATTGGTGTCTCAATAAACGAAGACGGTTCTGTAACGGTTGAAGACAACGGTCGTGGTATTCCGGTTGATTTACATAAAAAAGAAGGGGTTTCTGCGCTTGAGGTTGTAATGACAAAAATTGGGGCAGGAGGTAAGTTTGATAAAGATTCTTATAAGGTTTCCGGAGGTCTTCACGGTGTAGGGGTTTCGGTTGTAAATGCGCTTTCTGTTCATATGAAATCTACCGTGTTTAGGGAAGGTAAAATCTACGAGCAGGAATACGAAAGAGGAAAAGCATTATATCCGGTAAAACAAATCGGGGAAACAGATAAGCGAGGTACACGTCAGACTTTTTATCCGGATGATACTATTTTTCAGCAGACTACGGAGTTCTCATATGATACACTTTCAGCTCGTATGCGTGAACTTTCTTTTTTGAATAAAGGGATCACAATTACTTTTACAGACAAAAGAGAGGTTGACGAAAAAGGCGAATTTAAAAGCGAAGTTTTTCATTCTACAGAAGGACTTAAAGAATATATCCGCTATTTAGACGGTAACCGTGAGCCAATTATTTCTCACGTAATCAGCATGGATCACGATAAAGGTGAGATCCCGGTTGAAGTAGCGTTGATTTACAATACAAGTTATACAGAGAATATTTTCTCTTATGTAAACAATATCAATACACATGAAGGTGGTACCCATTTGCAGGGTTTTAGAAGTGGTTTGACAAGAACACTTAAAAAATACGCAGATTCATCCGGAATGCTGGATAAATTGAAATTCGAAATTGCCGGAGATGATTTCCGTGAAGGTCTAACAGCTATTATTTCGGTAAAAGTTGCAGAACCTCAATTTGAAGGACAGACAAAAACCAAACTTGGAAACAGAGAAGTAGTTTCTCCGGTTTCTCAGGCTGTTGGAGAAATGCTTGAGAATTATCTTGAAGAAAATCCAAATGATGCAAGAGTAATTATCCAGAAAGTAATTTTAGCTGCCCAGGCACGTCATGCTGCGAAAAAAGCACGTGAAATGGTTCAGCGTAAAACCGTTATGGGTGGCGGCGGATTGCCAGGGAAATTATCAGATTGTTCTGAGCAGGATCCTGCAAGATGTGAGGTTTATCTTGTCGAGGGAGACTCGGCAGGTGGAACTGCAAAACAAGGTCGTGACCGTAATTTTCAGGCCATTTTGCCATTACGAGGTAAGATTCTGAATGTTGAAAAAGCAATGCATCATAAAGTGTTTGAAAACGAAGAGATTCGTAATATTTTTACAGCACTTGGTGTTACTGTTGGAACAGAAGAGGACAGTAAAGCATTGAATCTTTCTAAGCTACGTTATCATAAAGTAATCATCATGTGTGATGCCGATGTCGATGGTAGTCACATTTCTACCTTAATATTAACGTTCTTCTTCCGCTTCATGAAAGAATTGATTGAAGAAGGTCATGTTTACATTGCAGCTCCACCTTTATATTTAGTTAAAAAAGGAAATAAAAAAGAATACGCGTGGAATGACGTTCAGCGTGATCAGGCGAATGAAAGAATGGGAGGAAGTGCCGCTATTCAGCGTTATAAAGGTCTTGGAGAGATGAATGCAGAGCAATTGTGGGAAACTACAATGGATCCAAATTTCAGAACTCTGCGTCAGGTAAATATTGATAGCCTGGCAGAAGCTGATCAGGTTTTTTCAATGTTAATGGGGGATGAGGTACCACCTCGTAGAGAGTTTATCGAGAAAAATGCCGTTTATGCCAATATTGATGCCTAATAAAATTTAACCGTCAATTCGTTTAATTGTTTAAATTTACCTAAACGATTAAACGAATTGTTGATTTATAAAATAAATTAACTAATAACCAATAAAGTATAAAATATGAAAGTTACCATTGTAGGAGCAGGAAATGTTGGAGCCACTTGTGCGGATGTTATTTCTTATAGAGGAATAGCCAGCGAAGTAGTATTGTTGGATATTAAAGAAGGTTTTGCCGAAGGTAAGGCGTTGGATATTATGCAATGCGCTACAAACACAGGTTTTAATACGCATGTGTCAGGTGTTACAAACGATTATTCTAAAACAGCAGGAAGTGATGTAGTAGTAATTACATCCGGAATTCCAAGAAAGCCGGGAATGACTCGTGAAGAATTAATTGGTATAAACGCAGGAATTGTAAAAACAGTTGCTGAAAATGTATTGAAATATTCGCCTAATACCATTATCGTTATGGTTTCTAATCCTATGGATACTATGACGTATCTGGCTTTAAAATCTACGGGATTGCCTAAAAACAGAATTATAGGTATGGGCGGAGCATTAGACAGCTCCCGATTCAGAACGTATCTTTCTTTAGCTTTGGATAAACCTGCAAATGATATTTCAGCAATGGTAATTGGCGGTCATGGAGATACAACTATGATTCCGTTAACCCGTCTGGCATCTTATAACGGAATTCCGGTAACTGAATTTCTTTCAGAAGATGTGTTGCAAAAAGTAGCTGCTGATACAATGGTTGGTGGAGCTACTCTTACAGGTCTTTTGGGTACATCGGCATGGTATGCCCCGGGAGCTTCAGTTGCTTTTTTGGTGGATAGTATTTTAAATGATCAGAAAAAAATGATAGCCTGCTCTGTTTATGTAGATGGAGAATACGGGCAAAAAGATATATGTATTGGAGTACCCTGTATAATTGGTAAAAACGGGGTTGAGCAAATTTTAGAAATTCATTTAAACGAAGAAGAAAAAGCTTTGTTTGCTAAAAGCGCAGATGCAGTTAGGGGGATGAATGATGCTCTGAAATCGATTTTAGTATAAAAAATATCGAAAAAAAAGGAAAAGGCTGCACTTTTGCAGTCTTTTTTTTGAGATTAATTAATAAATAAATTGTTTAATCTTTTCGAGAATTATATATTTGCTCGGTTTAAAAAAAATGTTGTAATTCGTGATCACGATTTTTTAGTTTTAAAAACTCATGTCAGGGCTTATTTTATGGGAATTTAAAGCAAAAACAAACAATAAAACATAATTAATTTTTAGTAATAATGCAGAATAAAGGACTTATTAAATTTTTCGCAATTCTATTTGCATTGGTAAGTATTTACCAACTTTCTTTCACTTTTGTGGCAAATAATGTCAAAGAGGAAGCTAAAGCTTTTGCAGGAGATAATCCTGATAAAGAATTAAAATATTTAGATTCTATTGGCAAAGTAAAAGTTTTTGATCTTGGTTTTACAGATTTTACTTATAATGAAGTAAAAAACAAACAATTAAATAAAGGTCTTGACTTAGAAGGGGGGATCAACGTGATTCTTCAAATTTCTATTAAAGATGTTTTGAAAGGTTTGGCTAATAATTCTAAGAACCCTGTTTTTAACAAATCATTAGCCGATGCAAGTGCAAATTTAGAAGGAAATAAAACCTATTTAAATAAGTTTTTTGAAGCTTTTGATGCAAATTCTAAAGGAAGTGTGAAGCTGGCTTCGCCTGATATTTTTGCTAACAGAAGCTTACAGGGAGAAGGTGGTATCGATTTTCAAATGTCTGATGCACAAGCTCAAAAAGTAATTAAAAGAAAAGTTGATGAGTCTGTTGAAAGTGCTTTTAAAGTACTAAGGGAGCGTATCGATAAATTTGGTGTTACACAGCCAAACGTTCAGAAATTAGGTGAAACAGGAAGAATTTTAGTAGAACTTCCAGGTGCTAAAGATGTTGACAGAATTAAGAAATTATTAGGAGGTAAAGCTCAATTAGAGTTTTGGGAAACTTTTAAAATTGAAGAAATTGGAAATTTCTTAGTTGCTACTAACGAGGCTTTAAAAAAGACTGAAATCAAAAAAACAGAAACTAAAGCTGTTGTAAAAGATTCATTGAATGCATTATTAACCGATGCAAAAGATTCACTTGATACTAAAAAAGGAAATAATCCATTATTTGACAAAATGATTGGGCAGGGTGGCGGACCAGTTTTAGGTTACTTTGCTCCAAAAGATACTGCTGTTGTTAATGAATATTTTAAGAGACCTGAAATCAGGATTTTATTGGCTGCTGACCAGCACAATGCAAAATTTGTGTGGAGTAAACCAACTACTACTAAAGACGCAAAAGGAAAAGATATTGAAGCTGTAGAATTATACGCTTTAAAAGGAAACAGAGATAACGCTCCTGCTATGAGTGGTGGTGTTGTTACAGATGCAAAAGATACTTTTGACCAATTAGGAAAACCAGCTGTTTCTATGCAAATGAACAGTCAGGGAGCAAAAATTTGGGAAGAATTGACAGGAAGAGCTTTTTCTCAAAAAAGTTATATCGCTATTGTTCTGGATAATGTAGTTTATTCTGCACCAGGAGTAACTAGCGGACCAATCGCAGGAGGAAGATCTGAAATTACAGGTTCTTTTGATGTGGCTGAAACGAAAGATTTAGCAAACGTATTGAATGCGGGTAAATTACCGGCTTCTGCAGATATTATTCAGTCTACTGTTGTAGGTCCATCTTTGGGTCAGGCTGCAATCGATGCGGGAACAATTTCTTCTATATTAGGATTTTTATTAGTTTGCGGATGGATGGTATTCTATTATGGTAAAGCGGGTTGGTATGCTAATCTTGCATTATTATTAAACTTGCTTTTCTTATTCGGAATTATGGCTAGTTTTGGTTTTGTATTAACATTACCGGGTATTGCAGGTATTGTATTAACATTAGGTACTGCGGTAGATGCGAACATTATTATATTTGAAAGGGCAAAAGAAGAATTACGAGAAGGTAAGTCATTATCTGAAGCTGTTACAGCATCTTACGGATGGCACGGTGCAATGCGTTCTATCATTGATGCAAACGTTACACACGTATTAACAGGAGCAATTTTGTTTATTTTCGGTACAGGTCCAATTAAAGGTTTTGCTTTAACATTACTTATTGGTATCGTAACTTCATTGTTTACTTCAATTTTTATTGCAAGAATTTTTATCGACAGAAATATTGCCGGAAAAGGAGATTTAACTTTCTCTACAAATATCACTAAAAACTGGTTTACTAATTTCCATTTTGATTTTATTAAAATCAAAAAATTCACTTACATCTTCTCTTCTATTATAGTTGTAGTAAGCTTAATTTCTATTTTCTTTGTTAATGGATTAGATGAAGGTGTGGATTTTGTTGGAGGTAGAACTTTCCAGGTTAAATTTGAAAAACCAGTTGATGCAACTGTAATTTCAGATGAATTATCTGCTGCTTTCGGAACTCCGGTTGAAGCTAAAATTTTAGGTGATGATGATCAGTTAAAAATCACTACGAAATACAAAATCAAAGAAGATGGAGTGGCTGTTGATGAAGAAGTGAATCAAAAATTATACAAAGCTTTAGCGAAATATTTCCCTAATGTAACGTATGAAAAATTCACAAACACTTATGATGGAAAAACGATTGGAGTTTTACAGGCTTCTAAAGTAGGAGCTTCAATCTCTGAGGATATCAAAACAAATTCATACTGGGCAGTTCTTGGAGCAATGGCGGTTATTTTCTTGTACTTAATGGTTTCTTTCCGTAAATGGCAGTATTCATTAGGTGCTATTGCAGCAGTTGCACACGACGTAATCTTTGTATTAGGAATTTACTCTTTATGTTATAAATTCATGCCTTTCCACATGGAAATGGATCAGCACTTTATCGCTGCGATTCTAACTGTAATTGGTTATTCTATGAACGATACCGTAATTGTATTCGACAGGGTTAGGGAGTTTATTATCGGAAACCGTAAAGGAAGTTTCGAAGATATCGTAAACGCTTCTATTAATACTACATTGTCAAGAACATTGAATACTTCATTAATGATGATCATTGTATTATTAACCATGTTCATCTTTGGTGGTGAATCAATCAGAGGATTTATTTTTGCCATGTTAATTGGTATTATTGTTGGTACATATTCATCATTGTTTATCGCTACACCTGTGTTGGTTGATACGATTTCTTCTGATGAGAAACACACAATTGAAGACAAACATAATAAGGCTTAATTAAATTAAATCTTAGTTTTAATATAAAAATCCGGCAAATAGACTGCACCCAAAAGTTTAGACAAATTTATAATTAATTTTGATAATGATGAGCTCGATATTGTATCGGGCTCATTTTGTTTAAATTTGACTTGATTCTTTCTCTATTGTAATAGATAATATAATTTTCGATATCTTGTTTTAATTGACTTATAGAACTGTACTTTTTAAGGTAAAACAATTCGGATTTTAATATCCCGAAGAAGTTTTCTATAATCGCATTATCCAGACAATTCCCTTTTCTGGACATACTCTGTACGATTCCTTTTTTTTCAATAAATGCTGGTATTGTTTCATTTGGTATTGCCAGCCTTGATCAGAATGTAAGGTCAAATTAGTATTGTTTGGTATTTTCTTAAATGCTTTTTTTAACATCACGACCACTTGACTAAATACGGGTCGTTCCGCTAGCTCATAACTGATAATTTCTTGGTTGAATAAGTCTATAATAGGCGATAAATATAGTTTTTTTCCTGATACATTAAACTCGGTTATGTCGGTTGCCCATTTTTTATTTGGAGCTTCTGATTTAAAATTGCGTTCCAAAATATTAGGTGCGATTTTGCCCTGTTCCCCTTTATATGATTTATATTTCTTTATTCTAATAATGCTTTTTAGCCCTAATAGCTTCATCAATCTGAAAACTGTTTTATGATTGATAGTTATCCCTTTATTGTTCAATTCGTCGGTAATTCTTCTATAGCCATAACGACCTTTGTGCTTGTGATAAATGGATTTTATAAATTCTTTTATGATTTGATACTTATCCACAGATTTGTTTTGTTTTTCATAGTAGTAAAAACTGCTACGTGCCATATTAGTACGATTCAAAAGTAAATCTAAATCATATAAATGCCTTAATTCCATTATGGCTTGCGCTTTTTGGCTGCTTCTTCGGCTTGAATTAAGGCTTGTAGCTTTTTTAGCAAATCGTTCTCACAGCGCAGGGCTTCAATTTCCAAGAGAAGTTCTTCTTCCCTGGATAATGGCTTGTCTGATTTGCGTTTTTTACGTTTGAAATTGCTCATAGATTTGGGCCTGCCTTTGGGTTTTGGTTGTAATGCTTCAACTCCAAAGTTAGCAAAATCTTTTTGCCATTTTAACAGAATAGCTGCATCGGCAATATTAAACTTCACCGAGGTCTCGCGTAAGGAAAGTGATTCTTTTTTAATGGCTTTTAGAACCTTTAACTTAAAATCAACCGTATAATTATGATTCCTTCTAGGTAATAAGCCGTCTTTGCCGTATGCTTTATAAAAAGCTACCCATTTACGGATATTGGACTCGTCCAAACCCTTCAATCTTGAAACATACACGTTCGAATAATGTTTCTTTAAAACTAATTCTACACATTCTAACTTAAATGCATAATTGAATTTTACTTTTCTGTTCATAAAAAATGCCCCAAATAGTGTCTAACTTTTTGGGGCATGTTCAAAAAGCCGGATTTTTTTGTTTTTGAAAGATGCTTGAAGAGTTGTTCAGTTTTGAAAGAAGTATTTTGAGAGTATTTTTTAACTATTTTTTATTGAATGACAGTAATTCGTTATATGTATTTACTGAAAAAATAAGTGATTGTCAGTAAAAGTGTTGTAAGAAGTATTGTGGCAGCTCATTTGGCTTTGTACACGATTAAGTTTCGTAAAAGGCTTTTAATTGAAAAAGTCCTGACTACACTCATCTGATATCTGGCTCTGATTTTGCCCTAGGGATATTGGTATTGTTTTGTGTTTTTATGAAAATAAAATATCCTGTCTTAGCCCTGATGGCAGCGGTATCCTTTTTACTGCTGCTGCCAGCAGGAAAAAGATTTAGCGTACAGCAGGACGGAAGGTGGTTATGGAAATTAAAGTTTCTGCTTCTAATTATTATTGACAGGAAATGATGAATGAGTTAGTTATTTCAATCTGCAGCCTTAATTTTATGACAAAAAAAATACCCAATATCAATAGATTTGTATTGGGTATTTTATATTTTTTGGTTGGTTTCTTTTTAAGAAGCTGCTAAAGGATTTCTTTGTGCTCTGATGATAAAGAAAAGCCCAATGATAATAAACGGGATGCTTAACCATTGTCCGGTTGAGAAATAGCCTAATGCGCTTTCAAAACCTCCCTGACTTTCTTTTACAAATTCTACTATAAATCTTACTACAAATAAAAGAACCAAAAATAAGCCAAATAAATACCCTGATTTAAGTCTTGCACTTGTTTTCCAGTATAAGAAATATAAAATGGCAAATACAAAAATATAGGAGAACGCTTCGTATAATTGTGTTGGGTGTTTTGCAGGAACCTGAGCTAATAAATCTGCAAATTTTGGGTCAGTTGCAATTGCGGTGTAAGCATCTGCAGGATTTGCAATTTGAGTAGCATTAACAGCCTCGTTTTTGCTAAACGTATCGTGTAAAAAGCGAATTCCAAATGAAGAAGTGGTTTCGTTTCCTATAATCTCAGAATTCATAAAATTTCCGATACGTACAAAAATAGCACCGCTTGCTACCGGAATGACTACTCGGTCTAAAATCCATAATAACGGGCGCTTTAGAATCATTTTGCTATAGTAATACATCGCAATTATAATAGCAATGGCAGCGCCATGACTTGCTAGTCCCTGAAATCCGGTAAATTGAAATTCAGGTTCAAGTTTAAATGGTAAAAAGATTTCCAGTAAATGATTTCTAAAATATTCCCAGTCATAAAATAAAACATGTCCCAGACGCGCCCCAATTAATGTTGCAAGAACTGTCCATACAAATAAAGAATCTAGTTTGTCAATTGATTCATTTTCTCGTTCAAACATTTTTTTCATCAGGAACCATCCTAATCCAAAAGCGATAACGAACATTAAGCTGTAGTAGCGAATCATAAAAAATCCTAAATCAATTCCTTCTGAAGGATTCCAAACGATGTTTAAAGGGTGTGTCATGTAATATTATGTTTTTTTGAGTAGTTGTAAAAATAAATATTTAAAACAGAGTTAGTCATTAATAAAAGTTAATGTTTATGCGAACATTTTTTTTCAGGAACCGGATCATAGCCAGTTCTTCCCCAGGGATGACAGCTTAATATTCTTTTTATTCCGAGAAAACCACCATAAAATAATCCATGTTTTTGCAGGGCTTCAATCATGTAGCTCGAACATGTAGGTTCAAACCTGCAGGATGCCGGTGTAAAGGGCGAGATTGCATTTTGGTAAAACCGTACTAATAAAACAAATGGAGTGGTAACTTTCATGGTTTATTAGAAGATAATGTGATTATATCGAAAAGGTTGTGCCTTCTTTTCCATCTTTTAATTGGATGCCTAAAGCGATCAATTGGTCACGAATCTGGTCAGAAAGGGCGAAATTTTTATCTGCTCTGGCCTGATTTCTCATTCCGATGAGCATATTTACTACGCCTTCTAACTTGTCATTATTACTGTCAGCAGCTTTTTCGTCACTTAGTCCTAAAACATCAAAAACAAAAGCATTGATAGTAGCTGAAAATGATTTTAAATCTTCTGCAGAAATAGTCTCTTTTCCTTCTTTCAGTAAATTGATATAGCGAACACCTTCAAACAATTGGGCGATTAAAATAGGCGTATTAAAATCGTCATTCATGGCATCGTAGCACAATTGTTTCCATGCTCCAAAATTAATAGAGCTTGAATTTCCTGCAGAAATAGTTGGCAATGCATCAATCGCTTCCATTAACCTCTTATATCCTTTTTCGGCAGCTGTTATAGCATCATCAGAAAAATCTAAAATGCTTCTATAATGTGCCTGCAACATGAAAAAACGTGTTACAGAAGCAGAAAAGGCCTTACTTAAAACGGTATTATCGCCACTCAAAATCTCGCCCGGTAAAATATTATTGCCAGTTGACTTTGCCATTTTCTTGCCGTTTAAAGTCAGCATATTGGCATGCATCCAGTAATTAACCGGAGATTGACCAGTGCAGGCTTCGTTTTGAGCGATTTCGCATTCGTGGTGTGGAAATTTTAAATCCATTCCGCCTCCATGAATGTCAAAATGATTTCCTAAGTATTTTGTACTCATGGCAGTACATTCAAGATGCCAGCCGGGGAAACCATCGCTCCAAGGAGAAGGCCATCTCATAATATGTTCTGGTTCTGCTTTTTTCCAAAGCGCAAAATCCTGTGGATTTCTTTTGTCTGACTGACCATCTAAATCACGGGTATTGGCTAGCATATCTTCTATGTTTCTGCCACTTAAAATCCCGTAATTGTTGGTTTCATTATATTTTACAACATCAAAATAAACCGATCCGTTGGCTTCATAACCAATTCCGGTATCAATAATTTTTTTGATAATTTCGATTTGCTCTATAATATGTCCTGTTGCAGTAGGTTCAATACTTGGAGGTAAAAAATTAAAAGCTTTTAGAATATCATGAAAATCGACAGTATAGCGCTGAACAACCTCCATAGGTTCTAATTGCTCTAAGCGTGCTTTTTTTGCAATTTTATCTTCTCCTTCATCAACATCATCTACAATATGACCTACATCAGTGATATTACGTACATAACGTACTTTGTAGCCAAGATGTAAAAAATACCTGAAAATCACATCAAAAGACATAAAAGTTCTCACATTTCCTAAGTGCACATTGCTGTAAACCGTAGGTCCGCAAACATACATTCCAACATTTCCTTCATGGATTGGTTTGAAATTTTCTTTTTCACCCGAAAGCGAGTTGTATATTTTTAGGGATTGCGTTGTGTATAAAGGCATATTTTAACTTATTGTTTGTTGTTTGAAGTTTGTTGTTTTTAGTTAGGATGTTATTTGAATTTTAGACCTTTGATTTCACAATTATTTAAATAGTTCATCATTGCGCCAATTTTATTCTTAACTAATTCAACCATTTCATTTAATTTTAAATGTTGTTCTTCAGTAATTAATTTTTATCAAAAGCTCTGTATGATTGTGATTTTACTTCTCCTGCAGAACCTTTTGCAATGCTTAAAAATTGAATGAACTCTCTATTGCCATTCCGCTCAAAGCCTTCTGCAATATTGTCCATGATTGATCCTGAACTCCTGTCGATTTGATCTCTCAATGAGTAATTAGTTTTTAAGTTTGTGTTTTGAATTAAAGATTCAACTTGCTGGAAGATTGTTCTGGATAGTCTCCAAATTTCCAAATCTTCAAATTTTTCTATTTTAGCCATAACAACAATAAACTATTAACTAAAAACAATAAACTTTTTAGAACTGAGTTTCTAATTTAATATAATCCAAAAATTCTCTTTTAGTCTGTGGATCTTTAAATTTTCCACCAAATTCTGAGGTTACTGTACTGCTTTCGATGTCTTTGATTCCTCTTGAATTAACACAAAGGTGTTTGGCATCTATAACGCAGGCAACATCTTCTGTGCCTAAAGCTTTTTGAAGTTCCTGAACAATCTGCATAGTCAAACGTTCCTGAACCTGAGGTCTTTTGGCATAATATTCTACAATACGATTCATTTTTGATAGACCAATAACTCGTCCGCTTGAAATATAAGCTACATGAGCCCGGCCAATGATAGGTAATAAGTGGTGTTCACAAGTAGAATAAACAGTAATGTTTTTTTCTACCAGCATTTCGCCATACTTATAATTATTGTCGAAAGTAGAAGCTTTTGGCTGTTTTGAAGGGTTGAGGCCACCAAAAATCTCTTTTACAAACATTTTTGCAACTCTGTTTGGAGTTCCCTTTATGCTGTCGTCTGTCAAATCCATTCCAAGAGTTTGTAGAATGTTTTCAACATCTTTTTTTATTTTTTCTATTTTTTCTTCATCGCTTAAGACAAAGGCGTCTTCTCTTAATGGGTTTTTTGCATTACTGCTGAAATGACTGTCACCTATTTCGTCTAAAAAATCTTCGTTATTTATCATTAAAAACTACTATTATAGTGGGTATATCTTTTTAAGACGGTAAAGATAATTAATAAATAGGAAACCTTTTCAATCGTTTTTATTATTAATTACTCCTTTTTTGTATAAATATTAAATTAAAGCTAAACCAGGTTTCTTTAAAAACACAAAAGACAATAACTTAATTAGTTATTGTCTTTCAAAGTCCGTATTTAACTCTTGTTATTTTTTGTTGTAAGCGGTAAGTGCTTCTTTTAATATATTTACAGCGGTTATTAAATCTTTTTTATTTAATACATAAGCAATTCGAACCTGATTCAAACCCATTCCGGGAGTCGAATAAAAACCTGCTGCCGGTGCTACCATTACAGTTTCTCCGTTCAAATCATAACTTTCCAGAAGCCATTGCGCAAAATCTTCAGAGTTGTCTATTGGCAACTGTGCAATACAATAAAAAGCGCCTTTAGGCTTGGTTACGATTACACCTTCAATTTTGTTTAGTTCCGTAATCAAAGTATCGCGACGACTTTTATATTCTGAAATTACTTCATCAAAATAACTTTGAGGCGTGTCTATTGCAGCTTCACAAGCTATTTGTTCAATTGTTGGCGGACTCAGACGTGCCTGGGCAAATTTCATTACTGTTGCTAAGACCTGCTTGTTTTTTGTTACTAAACAACCTATTCTGGCACCACACATGCTGTAGCGTTTTGAAACAGAATCGACCATGATCACATTTTGCTGCACATCTTCTAGATTCATTACAGAAAAATGCTCATCATCTCCATCATACAAAAATTCACGATAGACTTCATCGGCAATTAGATACAAATCATGCTTTTTTATTAAGCCTGCCAATTGTTTAATTTCTGCTTCTGTATATAAATATCCAGTCGGATTTCCGGGATTGCAAATCAGAATGGCTTTTGTCTTAGGTGTAATTAATTTTTCAACCTCATCAATACTTGGCAAGGCAAATGCAGTTTCAATTGTAGAAACAAGTGGGACTACAGTTGCACTTGTTGAGGATGCAAAGGCATGATAATTCGCATAAAAAGGTTCCGGTATAATGATTTCATCTCCGGGATCTGTAATTGTGGCCAGTGCAAAAAGTAAAGCTTCAGAGCCACCTGTAGTTACAATGATGTCTTCTGTATTAACGTTTACATTTTGGCGCTGGTAAAATTGAGCTAATTTTTTTCTATAGCTTTCATATCCTGCAGACGGACTGTATTCTATAAGAGTCAAATCAATATTTTTTACCGCCTCGATGGCCACTTCGGGTGTCTTGATATCCGGTTGACCAATATTTAAGTGATACACTTTGCGCCCTTTTTTCTTTGCTAAATCTGCAAAAGGAGCCAGCTTTCGTATCGGAGATTCGGGCATATTTCTACCCTTGTGTGAAATTGTTGGCATGAGTATAAATTATTGAAGTGCAAATTTGCATTTTTTTTTCGGATTTAAGGTAAACAATAGATGGAGTTGTAAAAATGTAACAATAATCAGTTTTTTTAGTAATTTTATAATAAAAATTGTCAATGAAAAAATATATCTTATTGTTTTTTTTGCTTTTGACATCTTTTATATCAGATGCTCAGGATGATTTTTTAATTGAGAGGAATAAAAAGAAAGTAGTAATCCCTTTTAAACTAATTAATAATTTAGTTTTTATTCCAATTAAGGTGAATGGCATTGAATTGAACTTTTTATTAGATTCTGGGGTTGATGAAACAATTTTATTCAGCATGGAAGATAAAAAAGAGGTTAGTTTTAAAAATGTAGAAAAAATTAAACTTCGTGGATTAGGGAGTGAAGAGGAAATTGAAGGCTTAAAATCAACAAATAATATTCTGGTAACGCACGGTTTAAAATCGATTAATCATTTGGTTTATATTATTTTAGATCAGGACTTCAATCTGTCTTCACATGTTGGAATTCCGGTTAACGGAATAATAGGATACAAATTTTTTAAAAATAATGTAGTAGAAATTAATTATCAAAAGAAAAAAATTTTCGTACATCAAAATAATGAGAATGTTAGAAATAACTTTGATAAAAACTTTAAAACAATACCTATTACTATTGAAAGGTCTAAGCCTTACGTTATGGCTTCGGCGATGGTTTCAGGTAAAAATATTCCGGCAAAACTACTTATAGATATTGGTAATAGCGATTCATTCTGGGTTTTTGAAAATGACAAAATTAAATTACCAAAAAAGAATTTTCCTGATTTTCTGGGAAAAGGGTTTAGTGGTGACATAGAAGGTCATAGAGCCAAAATTTCTAACTTTTCGCTTGCTGATTTTACATTTAAAAATCCAATTGTTTCTTTTCCGGATTCAAGCTCTATAAAAAATGTAAAGATGGTTGCAGACAGGGTCGGTTCAGTTGGAGGCGAAATTCTAAAAAGATTTACTATTGTTTTGGATTATGCTGATAAAAAAATGTATCTGAAAAAAAACAATAAATTTAACGAACCTTTCACTTACAACAAAAGTGGAATCACAGTTCAGCATAATGGTTTGCAATGGGTGCAGGAAACCGTACATTTAGAGACAGTACGTGTAGGTAACGCAACAGATGAAAATTTTAACGGTAAAAACAATAATGATTTCAGGTATAAATTTCAATTGAAGCCAATTTTTGAAATTGTTAATGTACGTAAAAAATCTGCAGCGGAAAAAAGTGGAATACAAAAAGGAGATGTTATCATTAGTATTAATAATACTAAGCCTTATAAATATACATTGCAACAAATTAATAACCTTTTGAAATCAGAAGAAGATATCTGGATTAATTTAGAAGTTGAACGTAACAGTGTATTGTTAAAATTCCGTTTTCGATTAGAGGATGAATTGTAGTTTTTCTTTTTTTATTTTGTTTTGTATTTGATAATAAGAATGTTATCGTTTTGTTTTGTAAGATTAAATAGGTTTGTTAAATAATTTAAGTATTTTTAACGAAAATTTAATTAGTCTATGATTAAAAAATACTTTTCCTTCATTGCTTTTAATCTTTATTTCCTTGTTTTTCTATTAAATCCGACTAAATTTTTTTCTCAATGTGCGGGCGTGGATTCTTCGGCTCCTTTTGAAGTTTGTGATATTGCTAATAGCAGCAGTCAGGCAATAGATTTGTTTCCCTTATTGGGAGCTACTGCTGTTCCGGGTGGTACGTGGTCAGATGATGATAATTCAGGAGGTTTAAATGAAACTACTGGCGTTTTAAATGCGCAGAAGATTCTTGTTAGTGGACTATTTCATTATACCTATACGGTTGAAGGGATTAATGGCTGTTCAGATAATTCATCAACTATCGAAGTCATTATTGGTGGATACGCAGGTTTTGCAGAAAAAGCTTCAGCGTGTAGCGATGATACTGGATTTAATCTTTTTCAGATATTCAATGGGAATAGCCATTTGAGTCCTCAGTCTGAAGGAAGCTGGTATAATGATACGAACAATACCCCATCACCAAGTGTGATCAATGCGACAACCTTTTCTCCCGGAACTTATAAATTTACATACACCATTGCAGCTATTGGAAGCTGTCCTGCAGTTTCTTCAACAGGGTTTGTAACTATTTTTAGATCTCCGGAACCCGGAAAAGCTACGCCATTAATATTATGTGAAGACAGTGATTTCTCAATATATTCTAATCTTGATCTGAATGATAGGATTTCTGGAGAAGATCCAGGAGGAATATGGACTGATAATAACGGTGTAGGGCAGATTACTTTTACAAAAGATCATAATATAAATGTGCAGCAAATATTTGATACTTATGGCATAGGTGAATATTTATTTACTTATACTGTTTTGCCTACAAGTCCAGTGTGTAAAATAGAAAGTGCTGGTGTAAGGATTAAAATTGAAAAGAAATATGATTTTACAGGAGCAAAAATTGAAGTAAAAAATGATATTTGCGAATCTGACATTCAAACAGCCACCTATTCAGCCACAATAACTCAGGGAGTTCAAAATATTCTTAATGGACAATTTTATGTTACCTATAATGTTTCAGGTCCTAATGGTGAAACCAAAACCATACTAGCCGGATTTACTAATGGGGTTTTAACTTTTCCCCTAAGCTCAAATTATTTTCGACAGCCAGGCAGTTTTACAGTCAGAATTATAAATATTGAGGCGTTTGGCAGTGAAAAGGGCTGTGTAAACATTATCAATGACCTATCAGATGTTTTACATGTTTATAAAATACCTGTTTTAAACGGAGCTGTTTTAACACCGGCCGTAACCTGTCAAAATAAAAGTACTCAGGCAATAATTTCAAATGCTTCGGGGTTAGAAGATGGTGATTATAGTATTAAGTATAATGTTTCAGGGTCAAATACAGCAACAGGTCAATCTGCTGCCATTACTGTTTTAGGAGGGAACGCAAGTTTTACAATTCCTTCAAACTTAAATTCTAATAGTGGGAATTCAATTATTACGATTACCAATATTACTAATGCTGCAACACCATACTGTACCAATACGGCTAATATAAACGGGAATTTAATTATAAATAAATTACCAGATGCATCGAATCTTAAGGTTGAAGTGTTGGATGATTGTATTAATAAACCTTTTAAGGCTTCAGTTTCAGGCTTAGGTACGCTTACAGATGTTACTATTTCATATCTTTTATCAGGCAGTAATACTGCAGCCTTACAAACTATTAGTTTAGCGGCTACAAATGGAAAAGCAGACTTTATAATCCCGGCTGTGTTATTGCCCAATACAGGGCCAACTGCTATATCGATTGTCAATCTGGTAAATAATGACAATTCCTGTGATGTTGATTTGACAACAGTTTCTGATGCTTTTGCGCTAAATCCTATTCCGGTTGCCCCAACTGCAGCGGACCAGTCTTTTTGTAAAATTGAAAGAGCTACAATTGCAAATTTAGTCCCAAACGGAAGTAGGTACAAATGGTATAATTCATCAGCTCTTACCACACCTTTGGCTAATACGTATGTTTTAAAAACAGAGGATTATTGGGTAACTGAAACTTCAGCAGCGGGGTGTACCTCACCTGCTACTATGATTAAGGTTACAGTAAGCGATTCATCAGCACCAGTTTTAGATGCTGATGGACAAAATTTTTGTGGTTTAGAAAATCCTGCTATTTTAGATTTATCTAATAACACCAATGTGGCATCAACAGTAGTCTGGTACGATGCTTTAAGTAATGGTAATTTGCTTGCTGCGTCAACGCCCCTAACAGACAATACAACTTATTATGGTTTCGACATATCAGCCTCTACAAATTGTATTTCAGAGGATCATTTAGAAGTGAAGGTTTCCCTGAGTCATTGTGATGAAACCGAATACGAAACATTTTTTGTTCCGGACGGATTCTCACCAAACGGAGATAATGTAAACGATACTTTTAAAATCCTTAAAATCGATTTTTTATATCCAAATTATTCTCTCGAAATTTATAATCGGTACGGCAATGTTATGTTTAAAGGAAATAGAAATAAACCGGATTGGGATGGTAGAAATTTAGAAGGAGGAGGTTTTGGTGACGGAGTAGCGCCAAATGGGGTCTATTTTTATGTTATCCATTTTAATAAAGATAATAAACCGCCTCAGCAAGGTCATCTTTATTTAAATAGATAATCCTTCATTTACTTTTAATATCATCTCAATGAAAAAAATAATACTTTATATAAGTTTCCTTTTTTACGTTACATTCTCATCTGCCCAGCAAGATCCCGAATACACACATTATATGTATAATATGAGTGTTGTGAATCCGGCTTATGCAACCGGTACTGCTGCTATGATGAACTTAGGAGGTTTATACAGGACACAATGGGTTGGAGCAGTAGGTGCACCAAAAACATTTACCTTTTTTGGTCATACCGCTTTAAGCGAAAAGATTGAAGTTGGTGCTTCTTTAATTTCAGATGATATTGGGGATGGCGCAAAAAAAGAAAATAATTTCTATGCTGATTTTGCTTATGTACTTCAATTACAAGGAAAAAATAAACTTTCTTTAGGGTTGAAAGCTGGGTTTACTTCTTTGCAGACCAATTTTAACGGATTTCGTTTTACAGATCCCTCAACAGATTTGGCTTTCGCCGAAAATATAAATGTTACAAAACCCAATATTGGAGCAGGTGCGTATTATTTTACAGATAAATATTATATAGGGTTGTCTGTTCCGAATTTATTGAGTTCAAAACACATTGAAGAAAAATCAGGGATAAATGCTTTAGGGTCTGAAGAAATTCATACTTTTTTAACCGCAGGATATGTTTTTCAGATTAATGATGCCTTCAAATTAAAACCTGCATTTATGTCCAGATTTGTCTCCGGTGCCCCCATTTCAGTGGATATAACAGCCAATGTTTTGTATAATGATAAGTTTGAACTGGGAGCTGCATACAGATTAAATGATGCCGTAAGTGCTTTGATGAATATAAATATTACTCCGTCTCTTAGAATTGGATATGCTTATGATTATACTGTTTCAAATTTGGGACAGTTTAATTCAGGGACTCACGAGATTATGCTGCTTTTTGACTTAGATTTATTAGGAAAAGGATACGATAAATCACCAAGATTCTTTTAAAATGAAAAATATGAACAAACTACTCGTTATTATATTCGTATTTTCTATACAGTTTATAAAAGCCCAAGATCAGGATTTGAGCAGGGCTAGGCGTTTTTTTGACAGAACTTTTTATGCTGAAGCTATTGTTTTATATGAGAAATTAGCTGATGAAAAACCTTCGCAGGAAGTCATTAAAAACCTCGCGGATTCCTATTATTATACGAACGATTTGATAAAAGCGCAGCGTTATTACAGACTTTTAATTAAAAATTACGATAAAGATTTAGACCGAAATTACTATTTCAAATATGCCCAAACCCTTAAAGCTACAGAGAATTTGGCAGAAGCAGCCGAAGCTTTAAAAACATATTATTCAAAGTCTTCCAATACTGAAGATGTATCGAATTTTGAAAAAGAGATCAAAACATTAGAAAATGTTGCTGCAATTGGAAACCGTTTCGAAATTAAAAACTTAGCCATCAATACCCCAAATTCAGAGTTTGGAGCTGTAAAATACAACGACAGTCTGGTTTTTGCCGGAGTGAAACTAAAACCGGGATTGTTTGATAAAAAGTACAAATGGGACAATGCCACTTATCTGAATCTGGTTGCTGTTCCAATCAAAAATATAAATTCTGAGAATCAGATTACGCATTATTTTTCGAATGAATTAAAGACCGGAATGCATGAGTCGAATGCTGTTTTTACGAAAGATGGCAAAACAATTTATTTTACCCGTAATAATTCTAAAAACGGCAGCAAAAGAAAAAATGAAGAAAAAATTTCGAACCTGCAGATTTTTAAAGCGGAACTGGTTAACGGAAAATGGACTAATATTGTTTCGCTTCCTTTTAACAGTGACAATTATTCTGTAGAACATCCGGCATTAAGTGCTGATGAAAAAGTATTATATTTTGCTTCTGATATGCCGGGAACATTCGGCTCTTTTGATCTTTATTCGGTAAACATAAACCAGGGTGCTTTTGATACACCAAAAAATTTAGGTCCGATTATCAATACAGACAAAAGAGAACAATTTCCGTTTTTGTCCAAAGACAATAAACTTTATTTTTCTTCAGATGGGCATTTAGGATATGGATCTCTCGATATTTTTGTTTCTGAAATTGAAGGAAAAGAATACGAGAAACCTGTAAATATTGGATTGCCTGTTAATTCTAATTTAGATGATTTTTCATTTTACTTTAATTCCGATACTAAAGAAGGCTATTTTGCTTCAAACAGAAAAGGAGGAAAAGGAAGCGATGATATTTATCAGTTAAAAGAAATTAAGGATCTGGTAGTTGAAGATTGTAAACAGTTTATTACCGGAATCATAACAGATGCTGATACAAAACTAGCTTTAGAAAATGCAATTGTAGAACTTCAGGATGCAGAAAAAAATCAGCTGAACTTATTAAAAACAACTGCTGACGGAAAATTTAGCTTTACTGTGTCATGTGAAGCTTCTTATACGGTGTTAGCTTCTAGAGAAAATTATACGAGCAACTCAAAATCGTTAACCTCAGGCAAGACCAGAAACGTGAATAACGATGCTTCAATGACATTAAAATCGTTGGATATTATAAAGCAGGAAGAAAAGCAGATTGCAGAAAATAAAAGGAAACAGGAACTTATTATAGAAGAAGAAAATAAGAAAAAAGAAGCCCTTGTAATAATCGCTTTAAAAGAGGCAGAAAAGAAAGCCAAAGCTGACAAAATTGTTGCAGACGAAGTAAAGAAAAAAGAAAAAGTCAATCAGATTTTAGCTCAGGAAAAAGATGTTGTAAGGGATAAAGACAGACTTATTATTAAAACAGATCCTATTTATTTTGATTACAATATGTGGTATATCCGAAAAGAATCAAAAGTAGTTTTAGGAAGGGTAGTGGAGTTAATGAAGAAATATCCAGGAATGATTATCGAAATTGGATCACACACCGATTCGAGAGGAAATGCTAAATTCAATGAAGATTTATCTCAAAAGCGAGCGACTTCCACCAGAGAATTCATCATACAATCTGGTATTGATGCTAAAAGAGTAACAGCCAAAGGTTATGGTGAATCTGTACCAATTATAAAATGTAAAACAGATGATGCCTGTTCAGAAGAAGAACATGAGTTGAACAGAAGATCTGAATTTGTCATTAAAAATTTGTAGATTTCTGAATAATAAATTTAAAAAAGAAGCCTTTCCATGGCTTCTTTTTTATTAATTTTATGGGATAACCATGAAATTAAAAATATCAATTTATGAAAAAGCTAGTTTTATCCTGTCTGATTTTGTCTTTATCCGGACTGCAAAGTTGTAAAAATGAGGAAAAACAAAAAGAAGCTGAAGCAATAAATGCTGAAGCTGAAAAAGTGGTAAGTATACAATGTTATAAAGCAGTTTATGAAGACGATACTATTGATTTAAAATTGAATACTTTAAAAAATGGCAAAATAAGCGGAAACATGTCAATGAAAGTTTCGGGCGCCGCAGAAAGAATTGGCGAAATCAAAGGGGAATTTCATGGAGATACTTTATTTGCAGATTATACTTTTACAGAGAGAACAAATAAAAAAAACTTCAAAAATCCAATGGCATTCTTGAAAAAGGACAAACAGCTTATTTTAGGAAACGGAACCATGCAGACTACAATGGGCGTAACATATCTGGTTAAAGACAAACCGATTGACTTTGAACGTGTAAAATATAAGTTTGACAGCATTGATTGTGCTGGTAAGTAAAATGTTCAGGAAGTAAAAAGTGAAATGATTTTGCTTACTTCTAAAATAGTAAAGCCGTTTCAAACTAAATGAAACGGCTTTACTATTTCTTTAAAAATTATTTTTATAAAACTTCACCTTTAATTTTTAAGGCAACCCTTCCGTCAGGATAATTAACGGCATTAGTTTCAACAGTAATCGTTTTACGGATTGGTCCAGTAGCCATGTTATATTTTACGTCAATTTTTCCTTTTTTTCCTGGCTGAATAGCACCAGAGGGTTTTGTGACAATAATTGAACTCAATGTAGACTGAGCATCAATAATTAATAAGGGTGCATTTCCGGTATTGGTAAATTCAAACGAACGGACTGCGTTATCGCTCTTAGAAATTTTTCCGTAATCAATAGTGTTGTCCGGAGCTGAAAACTCAATTTTTGGACCGCTTTGAGAATAACCTGCTACGCTAAACAATACGATTACAATAAATTTAATAACATTTTTCATTTTGAAATTGTTTTTAAGATAGGAGTAAATATACTTTCTTTTAATTAATACACAAATTATTAATTCGTTTTTTATAGTGTACTTTATTATTTACTTTTGCTGTCAGTTACAAATACAAAAATTAAACCATTTTTTTATTTAATTGTTTAACCGTTAATTCGTTTAACCGAAAAACAGTAAAAACAATTAATAAGTGGTAACAAAACAATTAAACAGTTAAACGAATAAACAACCTATAAATGACAATTCCAGCACAATTTGACGCTAAGACGATTGAGAATAAATGGTATGATTACTGGATGAAAAACAACTATTTTCATTCAGAACCAGATCATAGAACACCGTACACCATTGTAATCCCACCGCCAAACGTCACTGGAGTCCTTCACATGGGACATATGTTGAATAATACCATTCAGGATGTTTTAATTCGTCGTGCACGTCTTAAAGGATTCAACGCTTGTTGGGTTCCGGGAACAGATCACGCTTCTATTGCAACTGAAGCAAAAGTGGTAGCAAAATTAAAAGCAGAAGGAATCAATAAAAACGATTTGACCCGCGAAGAATTCCTAAAACATGCCTGGGAATGGACAGATAAATACGGCGGAACAATCTTAGAACAACTTAAGAAATTAGGTGCTTCATGCGATTGGGAACGTACTAAATTCACGATGGATCCGGATATGTCTGCATCTGTAATTTGTTCTTTTGTTGATTTATACAACAAGGGATTAATTTACAGAGGCTACCGAATGGTAAACTGGGATCCGGAAGCCAAAACGACTTTATCTGATGAAGAAGTAATTTACGAAGAACAACAAGGAAAATTATTTTTCTTAAAATATAAAATCGAAGGTTCAGAAGATTTTTTGACTATTGCTACCACTCGTCCAGAAACTATCTTCGGAGATACTGCCATCTGTATCAATCCGAACGATGAGCGTTTTACACATTTAAAAGGTAAAAAAGCGATCGTTCCAATTTGTGGAAGAGTTATTCCAATTATCGAAGACGAATATGTAGATGTAGAATTCGGAACAGGATGTTTAAAAGTTACGCCTGCACACGATATGAACGATAAGACTTTGGGTGAAAAACACAATCTTGAAATCGTTGATATTTTTAATGAAGACGCAACTTTAAATAGCTTCGGATTACATTATCAGGGAAAAGACCGTTTTGTAGTTCGTACCGAAATTGCAAAAGAATTAGAAGAAATTGGAGCTTTAGCAAAAACAGAAATCCACTTAAATAAAGTTGGGACTTCTGAAAGAACCAAAGCCGTAATCGAACCAAGATTATCTGACCAATGGTTCCTGAAAATGGAAGAATTGGTTAAACCAGCAATCAAATCGGTTTTAGAAACCGGAGATATTAAATTACATCCTAAACGTTTCGAAAACACGTATGCGCACTGGTTAAACAATATTCGTGACTGGAATATTTCACGCCAATTATGGTGGGGACAACAAATTCCAGCATATTATTACGGAGACGGAAAAGAAGACTTCGTAGTTGCAGAAAACATCGAAGATGCATTAGCATTAGCAAAAGAAAAAACCAACAACCAACAACTAACAACCGACAACCTAAAACAGGATGTTGATGCGCTTGATACATGGTTTTCATCCTGGTTATGGCCAATGTCTGTTTTTGGCGGAATAATGGATCCGGAAAGTCCAGATTTTAAATATTATTATCCAACAAATGATTTAGTAACAGGTCCTGATATTTTGTTTTTCTGGGTTGCGAGAATGATTATTGCAGGTTACGAATATGCTGGTGAAAAACCATTTACGAATGTGTATTTAACGGGATTAGTTCGTGACAAGCAACGTCGTAAAATGTCTAAATCATTAGGGAATTCTCCTGATCCTTTAGATTTGATCGATAAATTCAGTGCAGATGGTGTTCGTGTAGGATTGCTTTTAAGTGCTTCTGCAGGAAACGATATTATGTTTGATGAGGAATTGTGTAATCAGGGAAAAGCATTCTCAAACAAAATTTGGAATGCGTTCAAACTGATTAAAGGATGGGAAGTTTCAGATACTATTCCACAACCAGAATCTTCAAAAGTAGCAATCGAGTGGTATGAAGCAAAATTACAGCAGACTTTAGTTGACATTGAAGACAATTTCGAGAAATACAGGATTTCAGATTCTCTTATGGCCATTTATAAATTGGTTTGGGATGATTTCTGTTCCTGGTTCCTAGAAATGATTAAACCGGCTTACCAACAGCCAATTGACAGCGTAACTTTCGCGAAAGCTATCGAAATGTTAGAAAACAACTTGAAGTTACTACATCCGTTTATGCCTTTCTTGACAGAGGAAATCTGGCAGTTAATTGCAGAAAGAACACCAGAAGAAGCTTTAATTGTTTCAACATGGCCTGAATTAAAACCTTTTGATGCAAAATTAATTGCTGATTTTGAAAACTCAATTGAAGTAATTTCCGGAATCAGAACGATCAGAAAAGACAAAAATATTCCGTTTAAAGATGGAATTGAATTAAAAGGAATCAACAGTGAAAATGTTTCAACGTATTTTGATTCAATTATAACGAAATTAGGAAACGTTTCTGCTTTCGAATATGTTTCTGAAAAAGTGGATGGCGCATTGTCTTTCCGTGTAAAATCAAACGAATACTTTATTCCGATTACAGGAAATATCGATGTTGAAGCTGAAATTGCAAAATTGACAGAAGAATTAAACTATACAAAAGGATTCCTGAAATCTGTTGAAGCAAAACTTTCAAACGAAAAATTCGTTAACGGAGCTCCGGAAAAAGTTTTAAATATTGAAAAACAAAAACAAGCCGATGCATTGGCAAAAATTGCTACAATCGAGCAAAGTTTAGCCGGTTTGAAGTAAAATCCAAACTTAGTTTTTAAATACAAAACCCGACAGATTTTTTAAAATTTGTCGGGTTTTATTTTGGACTAAAATGACTAGTTTTTATTCAAAAAATATATTCGACTTTTATGATTTTATATTTCAAAATGATATAAATTTAGTACGATTTTACACGGTCTAATTTTTGTTTTTCTAATGAAAAAAATCCTCTTTTTTGCCTTTATTTTTTGTCTCTTTTTATCTTGCTCGAATAAAATTGAGAATGTTGAAAAATCTATTTATTATTGGAAAAGCGATAGCTGGGATCTGAACCCGAAGGAAAGAGAGATTTTAAACAATTTAAAAGTCAGGAAACTTTATATTAAGTTTTTTGAAATTGATCATAATGAAGCTTATGGGGATTTTCCTGTTTCCAAATCGTCTCTGCACTTTTATCAGAAAGAAGATTTCGTTATTGTTCCAACTGTATATATTAAAAATGAAGTTTTTAAAAATACTAACAGAGAAAAGCTAGATACACTTGCAAACAATATTAATTTCCTTATTACTAAATATGTAAAAGATAAATTTGAAAGGGCAAATCCTGTAAAAGAATTTCAAATGGATTGCGACTGGACACTGACAACAAAAGAGAATTATTTCTATTTTTTGAAAAAACTAAAAGCTATTTCGAAGAAAGAAATTAGTTGTACATTACGATTGTATCCTTATAAGTATCCCGAAAAAATGGGCATTCCACCAGTTGATAAAGTGACATTGATGTGCTATAATTTAATCAATCCTTTAGAGGATCACTCTAAAAACTCCATTTTAGATATTGAAGAATTAAAGCTTTATCTCAATAAAAAAAGAAAGTACCCATTGCATTTAGATATTGCATTGCCAACTTATTCCTGGATGCAGGTCTACCAAAATGATCACTTTTATAAAGTAATTTACGGTGGACAGAAAGAGATTTTAAAATCTTTAAAAGAGATAAAACCTTTATGGTATGAAGTTACAAAAGATACTGTGGTTGATGACTTTTACTTAAGAATTGGCGACAAGATTAAATATGAGAATTTAACTCCTTTGAAAATTAATGAAGCAATCGAAATAATCAAAAAAAATGTAGATTTTGATGCTAATACTACAATTACCTTATTTCATTTAGACGAAGAACAATTAAGTAATTATAACAATGAAGAACTTTCTGCTTTTTATAGCAATTTTAGTAAATAACAGCATTTTTGCCTGCGGTTTTTATCCGTTTGGAGAAGATATCAGATACTCTTTTTTAAGTCCTGCAAATTTCAACTACTATTCTTATTCTGAATTTAATTATTCGTCTAATACATTTTATCCAAATGCAAACGGAGTTTATCCTGAAGGTACCATTGAAGAAAATGAAAAGCTTTGGATGGAATATTGTCACAATAAAATTTCTGTTGAAGCTATAAGAAATGTTTTATATAGTTTGAAAGAAGAGGATATTAATGAAAAATCTACGAATGAAATGCTTCAGTATTTTTATAAAACTAAAAATATCGAGGCTATTAATTATTTAAAGTTTGCTAAAACCTGCGAATTTTTTAATGGCGTATATGAAGATCCATGGGAAAGAAAGGAAGGTGCTTCGTTGCCAAAAAGAGAGGAGCTAATTGATAAAGCCATTTTTAATTCGAACAAAATAAAGAATAGGACACTTAAGTTGCGATATACCTTTTTAGCGATAAGACTTGCTTACTATAATAATGATTTCGATCAAATTAAATCCTTATTCGATACCGTTTTTAAATCTCAGAAAAAAGATATCCTATATTATTGGAGCTTGTATTTTAGGACATTTGCAGAAAAGGATAAGGCTTTGTCAAATTTTTACGCAGCTCAGGTTTTTGTAAATGCACCGGATAAGCGTTTTATGATTGCGCAGCAGTTTGATTCTAAAATTTCCTTAGATACTGTTTTAAAATATGCTAAAAATAACGAAGAAAGAGCAAATGTTTATTTTTTGGCAGGAATTAAAAAAAGTGATCAGGCTTTATTTTGTCTAGAGCAGGTATATAAGTACAATCCAAAGTTTGAGGGTTTATCTTTTTTGCTATTAAGGGAAATCAATAAAATTGAGGACTGGGTTTTTACACCCTATTATTCTTTGTTTAATCCATCGGTTTCAAAGTATAATTATTGGGCAGAAGAAGATAAAGATAATTCAATACAGGATATTCTAAATCGTGTACAAAATGACAGAGCTTACGCCGGCAAAGTATTACAGTTTGTAAATAATATAAAATTGAAAAAGATTAATGATCCGGTTTTATGGAAAATCGGCAAAGCGTATTTGTCATTTGTAACCCAAAATCATCAAAGCTGTTTAAATGAGATTACGGCTGTAGAAAAAAGTATTTTTGAGAAAGATTCTCTTTATGATCAAATTCAGATTATAAAAGCATTGGCATTAACTGCAAATCAGGAAATCGGAAAAGCTCTAATTTTAGAAGAAGTGAAACCAGTCCTTCTTAAAAATCAAAAAAATAAGAAATTCCTTTTTGCTATCGGGAGGGAATTAGAATATAAAAAGAATAGGACTGAGGCTGCTTTTCTGTATTCTAAACTTAACCATGAAAATACTGAATATGTTGGATATTACGATTCTGCCACAGCTGTTTGGAAAACTTTACAAAACAGAAAGAGTTCTTACAGGGATTTTTATACAGATTACTTTGATTATATTGATGTGATTTATTCCCCTGAAGATGTACAGGAAATAGTTGCGCAATTTGAAGATCAAAA
Source organism: Flavobacterium flavigenum (assembly GCF_027111255.2). Lineage (NCBI taxonomy): Bacteria > Pseudomonadati > Bacteroidota > Flavobacteriia > Flavobacteriales > Flavobacteriaceae > Flavobacterium > Flavobacterium flavigenum. The sequence goes on from NZ_CP114285.2 coordinate 4,514,109, forward strand.
TAACATTTTAGATTCCTTTTCTAAATGGAAGCAAAGTTACATTAAAAATGAAATTCCAAGATTGTACGATCTGATTGGTACAAAGTATATTCGACAGAATAATTTAGAACTTGCTGCTGAATATTTTGGTAAACTTGATAAAGATAAATTAGCGAACTATTCTGACTGTCTGTGGGAAAAACCAAATTGCAAAGAATCGGATATGTTTGATGCAAATCCTTTTTTTGTGCTTAAATATACTCCTGAGTTTATCAGTCAGGACAAAATTTTTAAATTAAACAAAAGAAGTATTACAGAACACCTGATTTTGTATCTTAAAAAAGCAGCTGAGCCGAAGGAAGAAAATAAAGATTATTACTATTTCCTTGTAGCGAATGCTTATTACAATATGACACAAAATGGAAATTCATGGATGATGCGCCGCTACTATTGGCATCATTACACAGATGATGCTCCGTTTGAAGATGAAAGGGAATTTTATGAAAGCAACCTGGCGCAAAAATATTATCTTCTGGCATTAAAAAATGCAAAGACAGATCAGTTTAAAGCACTATGCTTAAGGATGATTGGGCGTTGCGAAAAGAATAAGCTTGAATATCAGAATCCAAATAATTATGATAACACAATCGAGAATTATGATGATTTTCTGTTGAGTAAAAACAAGTATTATCAGGACTTAAAATCAAACTATGCAGATGACTATGAAATCTTAATGTCTAGCTGCAGTTCTTTTGAAGAGTATTTCAAATCCAGAAGATAAAAAACAAACCCCGACAGATGCTTTAAATCCTGTCGGGGTTTTGTCTTTTTCAAAAACGTTTATTTTTTATTAAGCTCTGCAGCTTTTTGTTCCCAAAATGTTTCAAGTTTATTATAATCAATCGCAGCTGCGGGTTTTTGGTAAGATAACCTGCCGGATTCAAATGCCCGGACGAGAATGGTTTCTATCAGATAATCTTCGTTGACTTCAAAAGGTTTGTATTCCCGTTTTAAACTAATGTCAAACATATTCGCGGTAGCATTTGATACAAATGCCTTAAAACCGCTTTTTAAAGTTTTTACTAATTCGTATGTTGTTATTCCGGTCTGTCGATGGATAAGTTTCACTAAAATTTGTCCTTGTTTTCTGGAAAGCTTTTTTAATCTTGCTTCGAACTCATTATTGAGATAATCTTCAACTATTTTGAAATATTTTTTCTTTTCCCGGCTGGTTTTCAAACGCGCCATTCCGTTGTTTAAAGCCGTTAATCGGTCTGCCGCCAGTTTTGCATAAGGATAAACTTTGTAAACCCTGTTCTGAAGAATCAGAAACTGTTTTTTAGCTTCAGGATCCAGTTCTCCTTTTGAAATAACAATTTCCGCTAATTCAATTGTATCATTCAGAATCGAATCATTTTCAGTAAGCGTGTAGCCCATTTCACTTTCTTTTGGCGTAATCTGTGCTTTAGCAGCAAAAGAAATTAAAAGAAAACATAAAATACAGGTTGTAAATCTCATCGAATATATATTTAAGTGTAAAATTATACATTATATACACAACTGTAATACCAAATTTTTAATTTAGCAAAAAAATATTTTTATGAGTACAAAATCTATACTGAATGATACCTCAATTGCTTTTTTAGAAAGCTACCTAAATAACGCTTCGCCGACAGGTTACGAGAGCGAAGGACAAAAAATCTGGATGAAATACCTGGAGCCTTATGTAGATACTTTTATTACGGATACGTACGGAACTGCTGTTGGAGTTATAAATCCTGACGCTCCATTTAAGGTGGTGATTGAAGGTCATGCAGATGAAATTTCGTGGTATGTAAATTATATCACAGATGATGGTTTGATATATGTTATTAGAAATGGAGGTTCTGATCACCAGATTGCACCTTCAAAAAGAGTAAATATCCATACCAAAAAAGGAATTGTAAAAGGCGTTTTTGGATGGCCTGCCATTCACACCCGTTTGCGTGATAAAGAGGAAATTCCGAAACTGAGTAATATTTTTATTGATTTAGGATGTGAGACCAAAGAGCAAGTTCTGGAAATGGGGGTTCATGTGGGTTGTGTAATTACTTATCCGGATGAATTTATGATTTTGAACGAAAATAAATTTGTCTGTCGCGCCATTGACAACAGAATGGGTGGTTTTATGATTGCTGAGGTAGCTCGTCTGTTAAAAGAGAATAACAAAACACTTCCGTTTGGTTTGTATATTGTAAACTCAGTTCAGGAAGAAATTGGTCTTCGCGGTGCCGAAATGATTTCACAGCGAATCAAGCCAAATGTTGCTATTGTGACCGATGTTTGTCATGATACTACAACACCAATGATTGATAAAAAGGTGGAAGGCGATCTTAAAATGGGTAAAGGTCCTGTGATTGCTTACGCACCTGCGGTTCAAAATAATTTAAGGGATTTAATTGTAGATACTGCCGAAGAAAAAAATATACCTTTTCAGCGTCATGCTACTTCCAGAGCTACGGGGACAGATACAGATGCTTTTGCTTACAGTAATGGTGGTGTGGCTTCAGCATTGATTTCACTGCCATTGCGTTACATGCATACGACTGTAGAAATGGTTCATAAGGAAGATGTAGAGAATGTAATTCAGCTGATTTATGAATCATTATTGAAAATCGAAAACAATGAAACTTTTTCTTATTTTAAATAAGATGATTTAAAACGTTAATTTATTTTCAATATAGTACAAAGTATTCGTTTTTAAAAACAAGCATTTCCTCTTACTACAAATTACACAAATTACAGCAAATTTAATAATAGAATGTTGGTTAGTGATTACAGAACAACTAAACGACATTCTATGATTTGTGCAAATTTGCGTAATTTGTGGTTAAAAATATTTTGCCGCAAAACTGATTAAAATAAAAGTTAAAATAGATTGTTTTGAAAATGAATTAACTAAATAAAAAAAGCATGAAAATTTTACTGCTCGAAGACGATTTTACTTTATCCAAAGAAATAGCTGTATTCTTTGCTTCAAAAGAATTCGAGTGTGTGCCGTATTATGATGGAGCATTGCTTTTAAGGAAATATTTTCCTTATGAATATGATCTGATTATTCTCGATATCAATGTTCCCGGTATAAACGGAATCGAAGTTTGTGAAAAAATTCGCGAAACAGATAAAAAAACACCCATAATCATGCTGACTGCTTTCAGCGAAATCGAAGATAAACTGGCTTCTTTTGATAGTGGTGCCGATGATTATCTGGTAAAACCTTTCCATTTTGAGGAATTGTATGCAAGGATTTCTTCTCTTTTAAGGCGAAAAGAAATTCCACAAAAGGCAGAAGATAAGATTGAGATTCAGGATCTGGAAATTACAGAATCAGAAATGAAGGTATTCCGTGGAGGCGAAGAAATTAAATTGACACCTAAAGAATTCAAACTGATTTTGATTTTGGCTCAAGCCAAAGGGAAAGTGCTTTCAAAACAATTCATTGCTGAAAAACTTTGGGATTATCATATTGAAACCAATCAAAATACCATTGAAGTTTACATTAATTTTCTTCGAAAAAAAATTGACAAAGACCACGAAACCAAACTAATCCGAACAAAAATTGGTTATGGGTATTATTTAAGCGATCAGGAATGACATTAAAAAACAGGATATCACTATTAGTAAGTCTGCTCTTTACAATTCTTTTTGGGCTGGCTTCTACTGTGATTTTTGTTTTGTATTCTAATTTCAGAAAAGAAGAATTTCGGGATCGTTTAGAAATAAAAGCGCTTTCTAATATTAAACTTCTGGTAAATGTACAAGAAGTTGATGATCAGCTTTTAAAAATGATTGATCAGAACTCTATCAATAAATTGTATGATGAAAAAACACTGGTTTTCGATTCGCATTTCAAACTCATTTACAGCAGTATTGACGATGCCAAGATTGACTGGTCTGTCGACGATTTAAAATACCTGAAAAGGCACAAAACGTTTTTTAAACAACAAGGCGATTACGAAGTATATGGTGTTTTTTATGATACCAAAGACAGGGATTTTTACGCCTTAATATCGGCCACAGATGATTATGGCAAACGAAAATTGCTTTTTTTACGATATACCTTAATCATTTCTTATATCTTTTTTACTTGCATTTGTTGGGTTTTAACTTCTTTGATGGTAAAAAAAGCCATGAACCCGTTAAATATTTTTCATCAGAAGATTAAAAATATAAATGAGAACAATCTGGATACCCGCGTAGAATCGAAAAGTAATAAAAACGAAATTGACCTAATTGCAAATGAATTCAATTTTATGATGGACAGAATCGAGGTTTCGTATCAAAAACAAAAAGAATTCACTGCTCATGCTTCACACGAACTCAGGACTCCTTTGTCGAGAATAACATCACAAATTGAAAACACAATTGCGGATCCGGAAACATCCAGTAAAGGAAAAACTTTTTTAAACACTATTTTATCAGATGTCAATCATTTATCGGAACTGATCCATTCTTTACTGGTGTTGTCTAAAATTGATACAAAAACTTCTGCCAACGATGAAATACAACGAATGGATGAAATTCTGTTTTCGGCCATTGAAAATTTGAATAAAACCTTCCCGGATTTTGTTATTCTTTTTGAAATAGAAGAAAGTGATAATCTCGATACGGCTTTAGAAATCAAAGGAAATAAAAACCTTTTGGAAATTGCTGTGAGTAATGTCCTAAAAAATGCCTGTGTGTACTCTGATAATAAACAGGCAAAAGTAAAAATTAGTACGCAGGAAAATCATTTGATAATCTCGGTTTTAAATACCGGAAAAACGCTGAATGAAAATGAACAGAAAAATCTTTTCCAGCCTTTTATGCGTGGTGAGAATTCAAAAGGCACTTCTGGTTTCGGACTTGGGCTGCGTATTGTAAACCGCATTTTAATACTTCATAATGCAAAAATCAGGTATAGCGTACCTGTAGAAAAGACTAATTTATTTGAATTAATTTTTCATTAAATTAAGTATTCTTAATTTTTTTAAGCACTTTTTAAGGTCTTTCTTAAGGTGTCTTAAAGTCCTGCAATAGCATATTTGTATCAAATAAAAATGATACGATGAAAAAGTTATTTGCATTATTGCTGCTGATTGCCATGAATCAGATGGTTCTGGCTCAAAAAACCGTCACTTTAGAAGATTGTGAAAGTCAGTTTTTAAAAAACAACCTCTTCCTGCTGGCTTCGCATTACAATGTCGATGCTTCAAAAGCACTTACCATTCAGTCACGAATTTGGGACAATCCAGTGATTTCTGCAGAACTGAACTCCTACAATCCGGATCGGGATAAATATTTCGATATCGGGAAACAGGGACAGAAAGTATTTGGTATCGAGCAGCTGATTTATCTGGGAGGTAAAAAACGCAACGAAATAAAATTAGCACAAACCAATGAACAGCTTTCAGAACTGCAATTCAATGATTTGCTCAGAACCCTCAAACTGCAATTGCGTAAAAGCTTTTATACTGTTTATTACAATACTAAAAGTCTGGAAACCACAGACAAACAATTAGCTCATATTGAAGATTTAATTAATTCCTATTCAGTTCAGGCGCAAAAAGGCAATATTCCTTTAAGAGATGTTGTTCGTCTGCAATCGCTTTATCTGAATTTTAAAAATGAGCGAATGGAAGTAGTAAATAGCAACATCGAAGAACAGGCGAATCTGAAATTGCTTTTAAATTCTACTGATGAAGTTGTTCCGAATGTTTCAAAAGACGAATTCAGTAAATATTTAAAAACGATTGATTTCAACTTAAAATCTTTCGAAAATGAAGCTATTGCAAACAGACCTGATTATCTGGCAAAACAAAAAGAAATAGATGCCAATGAGCTAAATGTAAAATGGCAAAAATCACTTTCGGTTCCGGATATAACTTTAGGTGCGAAATACGATCAGCGAAGCGGCGCTTTTAATAATGAAGCGAATTTGACTGTTGGAATTCCATTGCCGCTTTGGAATCAAAACAAAGGAAATATCAAGTACGCAAAGACTATTCTGGAACAGTCAAAAATTGAAAAACAAAATTTTGAACTGCAGCTTCAGACTGAAATTACATCTGCCTGGAATAAATGGGACGAATCCCGTAAAAATTATGTTTTGATAAAACCAACAGTAAACTCCGATTTTGAAGCCGTTTACAACGGAATCTTAACCAATTTCCAGAAAAGAAATATCAGCTTATTAGAATTTACGGATTTTATGGAAAGCTACAATCAGGCAAATATTCAGGTAAACGAGTTAAAGAAAAAACTGGCGCTGTCTGCAGAAGAATTAAACAGTACAATCAACAAAGACTTATTTTAAAACCAAATAAAATGAAACATAAACTAATTATCGGAATTGCAATTGTGAGTTTATCCATCGCAGGCTGTAAAAAAGAAGTAGAGAATCCGCAGATCAATACCTCTTTTGCTTTGAGCGATAACATGCTGAAAACGACAACAACGGCAGTTGCACAGACACAGCCTGTAACCAACGAATTGAACTTTTACGGAAAAATCACTGCCGACAACAATAAAATGATTGATGTTTACCCACTTGTAGGCGGAAACGTAATGAAGGTAAATGTTGAACTTGGAGATTATGTAAAAAAAGGTCAGGTTTTGGCAACCATAAAAAGTACTGATATTGCTGATTTCGAAAAACAATCCCTTGATGCTAAAAGTGATTTGCTTGTAGCCAAAAACAACCTGAAAGTTGCCCAGGAATTATTTGACGGAAAATTAAACTCTGAAAGCGATGTGCTTCAGGCAAAATCAGAAGTAAATAAAGCACAGTCACAGTTAAGCAAAGTTCAGGAAACGTACAAAATTTACAACATTAAAGCAGGTTCTATTTACGAAGTAACAGCACCAATCAGCGGATTTGTCATTCAAAAAAGCATCAATCAGGATATGCTTTTGCGAAGCGACCGCTCAGAAAATATTTTTGACATTGCCGAAATAAGCGAAGTATGGGCAATGGCAAACATTAACGAGACGGACATCAATAAAGTAAAATTAGGAATCGATGCAGATGTTACGACTTTGAGTTATCCGGATAAAGTTTTTAAAGGAAAAGTAGATAAAATTTTCAACGTAATTGATCCGGAAACAAAAGCAATGCAGGCAAGGGTTAAACTACAAAATCCTGGATTTTTACTGAAACCGGATATGAATGCCAACATCAAACTGTCTTTTAAAGAAGACAAATCGATGATTGCAATTCCGAGTGATGCTATTGTTTTCGATAAAAGTAAAAATTTCGTCATGATTTTTAAAGACCGTCACAATATCGAAACCAGACAAGTTGAGGTTTACAGAGTGGTTGGAAAAATTGCCTATATCTCAAGCGGTTTAAAAGAAAATGAAAAAGTCATTACCAACAATCAGTTATTTATTTACCGTGCTTTAAACGAATAAGACATGAACAAATTCATACGAAATATTATTGCTTTTTCGCTCAAGAACAAAGCATTCACCTTTTTTTGGGTGGGATTACTGGCGGTTGCAGGATTTATTTCCTTCAAAAATATGCCCATTGACGCTTTTCCGGATGTAACAAATACCCAGATTATCATCATTACACAATGGAACGGAAAAAGTGCTGAAGAAGTAGAACGTTTTGTGACTTCTCCTATCGAAATTTCCATGAACTCGGTTCAGAAAAAGACAAGTGTGCGAAGTATTACCATGTTTGGATTATCAGTTATTAAAATCATTTTTGATGATGGGGTAGATGATACGTTTGCGCGTTTTCAGGTGAATAATTTGCTAAAAAATGTGACACTGCCGGATGATGTAGAACCCGATGTACAGCCGCCTTACGGTCCAACTGGTGAAATATTTCGGTATATTGTAAAGAGCGACAGTCGTGACAGCCGTGAATTATTAACGTATCAAAACTGGGTGATTGACAAACAGCTTCGTTCTGTTCCTGGTGTGGCCGATTTGAATGTTTTTGGAGGTCAGACTAAAACATACGAAGTTGGTGTTGATCCCGTTAAATTAGCGAAATACAACATTACACCGCTTCAGGTTTACAATGCTGTTGATGCAGGGAATTTAAATGTTGGCGGTGATATCATTGAAAAAAACGGACAGGCATTTGTAGTTCGTGGGGTTGGTCTTTTAAAATCCCGAAAAGACATTGAAAACATTATTGTTGATCAGGCTGGAGGAAACCCTATTTTGGTTAAAAACGTAGCTTCTGTTTACGAAAGCTCCATGCCAAGAGTGGGACAAACGGGTATTGGTAAGAATGATGATGCGGTTGAAGGAATTGTCGTGATGCGTAAAGGCGAAAATGCACAGGAAACTTTAGCGTTAATCAAAGATAAAATCAAAGATTTAAATGAAAATGTACTGCCGAAAGACATTAAAATAGAAACTTTTTATGATCGTGATAACCTGATGAATTTCACGACAGAAACCGTAATGCACAATTTATTCGAAGGAATTATTCTGGTTACCTGCGTTGTATTTCTTTTCATGGCCGACTGGAGGACTACTTTTACGGTTTCTATTGTGATTCCACTTTCGTTATTATTCGCATTTTTATGCCTGAAAATGATGGGAATGAGTGCCAATTTGCTGAGTCTGGGTGCTGTCGATTTCGGGATTATAATTGATGG